>JBBRVE010000058.1:0-19964 GCA_038247245.1 Bdellovibrionales bacterium
GATGCGCGCGGCGTGATTTCGGTCGTGGAGCGTCAGGCCTATATCGGCCGCGTCCGCGAATTGGCCAAGGGCTGCTGCGAAGCATGGCTCGGCGTTTACGGAGACGAGCAAGCCAAGAAGGAGGCTGCATAACATGGCCGAATTTCTCCTCGAACTTTTCTCCGAAGAAATTCCTGCACGTATGCAGGTGAAGGCGGCGGATGACCTGAAAGACCTGATCACGAAAGGCCTGACCGACAAGGGCCTGACGTTCACGAAAGCAGAGGCACATTCGACGCCGCGCCGCGTGACGATCGTGGTGGACGGGTTGCCGCTCGAAAACAGCCCCGCCCCCATCGACAAAAAAGGCCCCAGCATCACCTCGCCCCAGCAGGCGCTTGACGGGTTCCTGAAATCGGTCGGGCAGTCGAATTTTGATAAATGCGTGCAGGAAGAAACGCCGAAAGGCACGTTCTGGTTCTACCGCGAAGCCGTGAAGGGTCAGCCGACCGAAAAGGTGCTGACCGCGATTATCGAAGAAGCCATGAACAAGATCGTCTGGCCGAAATCGATGCGCTGGAAATCCAGCACGCGCCAATGGGTGCGCCCGCTCCACAGCATTATCGCGCTGTTCGACGGCAAATCCGTCGCGGTTGATTTCGCACTCGGCGGCGGTGAAAAATCCGTCATATCCGGCAAGACGACGCAAGGCCATCGCTTCCTGTCGTCCGGCAAGATCGAAGTGTCGAACTTCGCCGATTACCGCGAGAAGCTGAAAGCCGCGCATGTGCTGCTGGCGCGTGAAGACCGCAAGGCGATCATTTCGAAACAGTCGCAGGAACTTGCGAACAAGGAAGGCCTGAAAATCCGCGAGGACGAGGCGCTGTTCGAGGAAATCGTCGGCTTGGTCGAATGGCCGGTGCCGCTGGTCGGGACTTTCGAAAAAGAATATCTGGATGTGCCTCAGGAGGTTCTTATCTCCACCATGCGTGGCAACCAGAAATATATCGCGCTGCTGGATGATGCCGGCAAGCTGTCGAACAAATTCATCGTCGTCGCCAACATGATCACCGAAGACGGCGGCAAACAGGTTGTGGCAGGAAATGAAAAAGTCCTGCGCGCGCGTTTGTCCGATGCCAAATTCTTCTGGGATCAGGACCGCCGCCAGAAACTGGAATCACGCCTGCCCGCGCTTGAGCAGATTACCTTCCACCAGAAACTCGGCACGGTACGCGACCGCGTTTCGCGCCTGCATTCGCTGGCGCAGGAAATCGCGGAGCTGCTGGGCTATGACGGCAAGGCTGCCGCGCGCGCGGCGGAACTGTGCAAGGCCGACCTGACGTCCGGTGTTGTGTACCAGTTCCCCGAAGTGCAGGGCACGATGGGCCGTTACTACGCGCTGCATGACAAGGAAAAGCCCGAGGTCGCGCAGGCAATTGCCGAGCATTACAAACCCGTCGGCGCGAACGACACCTGCCCCACCGCCCCTATTTCCATCGCTGTTGCGCTGGCCGATAAACTCGATGCGCTTGTCGGGTTCTTCGCCATCGACGAAAAGCCGACGGGTTCGAAAGACCCCTTCGCGCTGCGCCGCGCCGCTCTCGGCGTGATCCGCATCATCCTTGAAAACAAGCTGCGCGTGTCGATGACGATGCTGTTCCAGAAATCGTACCAGCTTTACGGCGGCAAGATCAAAGGCCTGCGCCCCGAGGCAGATGTGACGAAAGACCTGACGCAGTTCTTCACCGAACGCCTGAAGGTCGCGCTGAAGGACCAGGGCGTGCGCCATGACCTGATCGACGCGGTGTTCGCGGCGAAATCCGATGACGACCTGACCCGCGTGGTTGCGCGCGTCAACGCCGTGCAGGATTTCGTGAAGACCGAAGACGGCACGAATTTGCTGGCCGGTTACAAACGCGCCACCAATATTCTGCGCATCGAGGAAAAGAAAGACGGCAAATCCTATTCGGGCAAGGACGTGAAGGAAGCGCTGCTGGCCGAGGAGCAGGAGAAAAATCTGTTCTCGGCATTGGGCGCATCCGGCGGCAAGATCAAGGCCGACCTTGAGAAGGAAGATTATAAATCGGTCATGTCCGGCATGTCGGGCATCCGCAGTGCGGTTGACCAGTTCTTTGACAAAATCCTGGTGAACGCGCCGGACGCAAGTTTACGCGCGAACCGCCTGTCCATGCTCGCCAGCATCGCCGGCACGATGAACGAGGTCGCAGACTTTTCCAAACTAGAGGGGTAATATTCGATGTCATCCAACGCAGCGCTCAAGACCAGCCCACAGGCCTCCGGCAAATGGGTTTACAGCTTCGGCAAAACGCTCTGCGAGGGAGATTCATCACAGAAAAATCTGCTCGGCGGCAAGGGCGCGAACTTGGCGGAGATGAGCAAGATCGGCCTCCCCGTCCCGCCCGGCTTCACGATGTCGACCGAAGTCTGCACATATTTTTACCAGAACAAGCAATCATATCCCGGCGACCTTGATGCACAGGTGAATGGCGGCCTTGCACAATTGGAGAAAGAAATCGGCGCGATTTTCGGCGATATCAAAAAACCGCTGCTGCTGTCTGTGCGCTCCGGCGCGCGCGTGTCGATGCCCGGCATGATGGACACCATCCTGAACCTTGGCCTGAACGATGTGACGGTGAAGGGCTTGGCGGCATCCAGCAATAACGAACGCTTTGCGCAGGATTGCTATCGCAGGCTGATCCAGATGTATTCCGATGTCGTGTTGAATGTCGATCATGATTTGTTCGAAGATATTCTTGATACCTACAAACGCCGCAACGGGCTGAAACAGGATACCGATATCGACGCAGCCGGACTCTCCGATATCGTGGAGCAGTACAAGACGCTGGTGCAGAAACAAACCGGTAAACCCTTCCCGCAAGACCCGCGCGAACAGTTGTGGGGCGCAATCGGCGCGGTGTTCAAATCATGGATGACGCCGCGCGCCGTCACCTACCGCAAAATCAATGCGATCCCCGAAGAATGGGGCACGGCGGTCTGTGTACAGGCCGTGGTGTTCGGCAATATGGGTGATGATTGCGGCACGGGCGTTGCGTTCACGCGCAATCCCTCGACCGGAGAAAACAAGTTCTATGGCGAATACCTGCTGAACGCACAGGGCGAAGACGTGGTCGCCGGCATACGCACGCCGCTGGAACTTGACGATATGAAGAAGACGATGCCCGAAGTGTATGAACAGCTGGACGCCATCCGCCTGCAGCTGGAAAAACATTACAAGGACATGCAGGATATCGAATTCACCATCCAGAATAAAAAGCTGTATATGCTGCAAACCCGCGGCGGCAAGCGCACGGCGGCAGCCGCATTGAAAATCGCGGTCGATATGGTGAATGAAAACCTGATCACCAAGAACGAAGCCATCAAGCGCATCAACCCGCAATCGCTCGACCAGCTGCTGCACCCCACCATCGACGCGAATGCGGCGAAAAACGTGCTGACACGCGGCCTGCCCGCATCGCCGGGCGCGGCGGTCGGCGCGGTGTGCTTTGATTCCGATGACGCGGAAAAACTGGCGAAGGACGGCGTGAAGGTCATCCTGTGCCGCACCGAAACCAGCCCCGAAGACATTCACGGCATGCATGCCGCCGAAGGCATTTTGACATCACGCGGCGGCATGACCAGCCACGCGGCGGTCGTTGCGCGCGGCATGGGCAAGCCCTGCGTTTCCGGCGCGGGCGATGTGATGATCGACATGAAATCGAAAACCATGACCATCAAGGGCAAGGTATTGTCTGAGGGCGACAAGATCACGCTGGATGGATCAACCGGCGAAGTATTGCTGGGCGCGGTGAAAATGCTGCAACCCACCCTTACCGGCGATTTTGAAAAGCTGATGGTATGGGCGGATGATGCGCGCCGCATGAAAATCCGCGCGAACGCCGAAACCGCGCTCGATGCCGAAACCGCGCGCAAATTCGGCGCGGAGGGCATTGGCCTCTGCCGCACCGAACATATGTTCTTTGACCCTGAACGCATCCTGTTCGTGCGCCAGATGATTTTGGCGGAAACATCCGAAGACCGCCGTGCCGCGCTTGCGAAGATCGAGCCGCACCAGAAACAGGACTTCGTGAAGATCTTCAAGATCATGAAGGGCCTGCCGGTCACCATCCGTTTGCTCGACCCGCCCCTGCACGAATTCCTGCCGCATGAAGACAATGAGATTGACGGCCTTGCCAAGTCGCTGAACATTTCCGGCGACAAGGTGCGCCAGCGCATCAGCCGGTTGCATGAATCGAACCCGATGCTCGGCCTGCGCGGATCGCGCCTTGGTATCGTCTATCCCGAAATCTATGAAATGCAGGTGAAGGCGATTTTCGAAGCGGCATTGGCCGTCAGGAACGAAACCGGCGACACCGTCACCCCCGAAGTCATGGTCCCGCTGATCGCGACCAAGGCGGAAATGGATATCCTTAAAGCCATGATCGACAAGGTTGCGGCGGCGGTCGGGTTCAAGGGGTATTTGACCGGCACGATGATCGAACTGCCGCGCGCGGCTTTGGCGGCGGGCATGATCGCTGAATCGGCCGAATTCTTCAGCTTCGGCACCAACGACCTGACGCAGACCACCTTCGGCATCAGCCGTGACGATGCGGGTTCGTTCCTGCCCGCCTACCAGACGCAAGGCATCCTGACGTCTGACCCGTTTGCATCAATTGATGTGGATGGCGTGGGCGAATTGGTGAAAACCGCGTGCGAACGCGGGCGCAAGACGCGTAAAGACCTGAAGCTCGGCATCTGCGGCGAACATGGTGGCGATCCGGCTTCGATTAAATTCTTTGAAAGCGCAGGCCTTGATTACGTTTCCTGCTCCCCCTACCGCGTGCCGATCGCGCGTCTGGCGGCGGCACAGGCGGCTTTGAAGGAATGAAAGTAAAAATTCTCGTCGCCAAATTGAAAAGCCCAGTTGGCTTTGCGATTGCTTGGCCATTTATATGCTGGGCGATCTTTTCAATTTTGGGAGTTTCTTTAAATGGAAGCACACTGCCACAGTCAGATAAAATTTTAGGTTTTAACGTTGGCAGACATGGAGCCGATATAATATTTTTACGCAACTTGTGCCGGGCTACATTGGCATACTGTTGTGGAAAGAAAAAATGATAGTGCGGATGTTTGAGACTCTTGCTTACGGAATTATTTCCTGCGTATTGTTCGCCATTTTTTATTTTCTCGCAGCAGCCAGAATTATTCCTAATATCTCGATATTTATAGATAGTTAAACGCCCTTCGCGTAAATCCGCACGTAATCTTCGCGGCTGCGCACCAGGAATTTCAGGGTGCGGGAACGGAACTCGCGCAAGTACAGCACAACCACGACCAGCGTGCAGGTGGGAATCAGCAGCAACGGACTGATAAACCACGGCAGCAGCGCGAGCGCGAAGTAATACGACCGCAGGCCGTAATTGAATTCATGACCGGCGCGGTCGGAAATCTTGGCCAGCTGCACGGCGAAGTCTTCCTCGTCGGGCGTCAGCGGCGTGCCCACGGTCACCTGCGGCGCTGCGCCGATCAGGATGGATACAAACGTGTGCTGGCGCATCGCCCATGTGAAACGGAAAAACGCATAGACGAAGATGATAACCAGCGTCAGCAGCTTGAACTGCACCTGCTCGACCGTCGTTTTGGCAACGAAGGCGTGGTTGGATAGCAGCTCCATCACGTTCTGCGACGAATACAGAACTGTCACCGCGCCCGCGAGGATAAAGATGTTGGTGGTCGCAAGGAAGTTGACCATCTGCACAAGGTTGTTCAGCAGCGCGAGGTCTGAAATGCGGTTATCGCGGTAGAGCAGCTTGCGCATCCAGTCGACGCGGTACGAATACAGCAGCGCCGAGAGGCATTCGGTATCATGGGCGCGTTGCTTGGCGTAGACCGTATATCCACCCCAGCAGGTCAGAAACCAGCCGAAAGCCACCCAGTCAATCCATGCGCCGAAGATCATCGCCCTCACCCGTCCGTTACTTACGGGTAATATTATTACCTTTTATGTTGCGGCGCAACATATTTATCGGGAAATTATGAGAGGCTATTTTTGCGGGCGACCGGCGACGCGGTAAACAGCGCAAGGCTCTCCATGCCAGTCAGCTTGGCGTTCAGGTGCGCCATGGTGCGGTCGTGCAGTTCGCGGTATGCGGTGGCACCCATTTCGCCCTGCATGCTGCGCAGGCGGTCCTTGGTGTCTTCCAGCACGAAGCGTTCGCGCGTGGGTTTGGATACGTTGCCATCAGCCTCGAATTCCTTCAGTGCCTTCAGACTGATTGTGATCAGCCCGTGGGCGTGTTCGGGATAGACCATGAAAACGTGGTTGTCGGGGCTCAATGACGGCGCGTTTGCCGCCAGGTTGAACCCTGCGCGGCGCACCTCGTACCGCGTCAGCGCGGCGCAGACATGGCGGCAGAAGGACTGGCCATCTGTTGCTGACGTATCGAGGATGCGGGTTTCTGGTAACAAAGCGATTCTACCCTTTATGCTCAGTTTGTGTATAACTAAAGGTACCGTTGAATGCTGACGCTGTCAAACATCTGCTGCGATATTGCATTATTTCAATAGGTTATAGGCTAGAAGATATGGACAAGCGTAAGCCCGATGCGCGAGCGCGCTTCGTTTTCCATGAGCTTTAGCTGCTCCAGGCCGGGTTCAAGTTCGGTGACGACATATTGCGCGCGTTTCTGGGGGCCGCCGATGGCGTTGTCGGGGAATTCCAGCGACCAGTTACGAGTTTTCACGACAAGGCCGCACAGCACCGCGCCCATGCCCGCGTGGTTTTCCTCGATATCATCGCGCAGCTTCTGGAACGATTGCTTGTTGATGTCGCCCCAGAACAACTGGAAACCGCTCTGGAATTTTGCGAGGCGTTCACGGATGGAGGTGGATAGGAAGCGCAGGCTGTCCTCAACCTTCTTGCAGCTCGCAAGCGTGCGCGGCGATGCGGCAACTTCGCGCTGCGTGCGCAGGTCGCCGAGCCACAACCAGAAACGGTTGATGTCCGGCACGATACCCTGGAATGTGTGGCGGTAATAGGCGACGGATAAAAACACGTCGCTGTAATCCTCCAGAAACCCCGGAATTTCGGCAAGGTCGAGCCCGGTTTTATGGCTCATCATTTTCAGGCGTGCGGCCACGCGTGTTTTATCGGGGTCGTTGAACAGCTTCAAAAGGTCTGCATCGGTTTCATCTCCGTCGCCGAAGATATTACGGATTAGCGGTTTCGTGAATTCCTGCGTGTATTTATGCAGCGTGTCCTTCATGTCGCCCGACAGTTCCAGCACGGTGTCATCCACCTCGATGCCGAGGCGCTTGAGGCTGGAGCGCAGCGAGTACACGTCGTAACTGGGCAGCGCAGAAAGTTTCGATACGATCAACTGGTCGGCGACTGAACCGGCCTGCGCCTGCACGATATCTTCGGGGCGGATTTGCAGGCTGCCGGAAACTGCATCGCTATGCAGTTCGACCGCTGTTTCCATGCGCGAGTTTTTCACCAGTCGCGCGGATTTCAGTGTGCTGCTCGATAGCGGGATCATGCCCAGCGGCAACGCATCGATAGCGTCCCGGTCAGAAACCGGGGGCTTGCCGCCCTTGCCGCTGCCCTTTGATTTATCGGTCGTCACAACTTCACCCAAATTGCCCTAGATAATATTTTAAAGGATAAAGGTTAACGATTTAAATCTTTGTTATCAGGCGGGTGGTGGCAGATATGCAGGCGGTTTTATGACGAGTGTGCGGCCGTCCTCCACCCGCAATGCGGGCGCGCCATCGAGCAACATTGCGACCTTCAGTTGCGCAATCGCCGACCGGCCATCCGATGAAAGCTGGCGGATTTCGCCCATTTCCTTGCCGTCCGACAATACCTTGCCGACTGTGAACGGCTGTTCGGATGTGACAGTCGCAAGGCGGCGTTTTGCCTTGGACAAATTATACATGCGCGCCGCCACCTCCTGCCCGATAAAGCAGCCCTTGTCCCACGCAACCGCGTTCAGGTGATCAAGATTTACGTCTGCCATCGTGTCACGCTCGGTGATGGCAAGGCTGCCGCAGGGGATTGTTTCGCGGATGCAGATGTCGTGATAGGCAGCGACGGGTTCGGCAGCGAAAGTTTCCTGGCTGTAAAGGCGCGGCGGCAACGCGGCAAGGCGCGGGTCGGCAATGCCGCCGGTGCTCGCGTAAACATTGCCGCCCATGCGCGCGAAAGTCACTTTCGCACGCAATTTAAAGACCGCAAAGCGGCGCAGCAGGTCATCGACACGTGCCGTTTCACAATCGAGGAAATATCCGGCGTCATCCTGCCCGATAAAAAATTCATGCAGGACAAACCCCTGCGGCATCAGCAGGCAGGAATAGACGAGCGTCCCCTGCCCGGCATGCTTCATGTCATTCGTGATGACGTTCTGCAGGAAATCACGCGCATCATCGCTCGCCACGCGGACAAGGCAGCGGTCGGACAAATGGATTTTGTTATTCATCGTCATATTTTTCTTCATCCGCCGGTTCGCCGGTTTTCGTCATGGCATAGGCCCTGAGCGCCCTTGCCCGTGCCTCGCCATGATCGACAACAGGATGCGGATAGGTTTTGCCAAGGATCACGCCAGCCTGCATCAATGCCATCGGCGGCGCATCCCACGGCGCATGAATATAGGCCGCCGGCACATTTTTCAACTCCGGCACATAGGTTTTGATGTATTCACCGGCGGGGTCGAACTTGCCGCTTTGCAGTATGGGGTTAAAAATGCGGAAATACGGTGCTGCATCCGCCCCGCAGCCGCCGATCCACTGCCAGCCCGCAGCGTTATTACCAAGGTCGGCATCGACCAGCGTATCCCAGAACCAGTCCTCGCCCTCGCGCCAACTGATCATCAGGTTTTTGACAAGGAACGAACCGACGATCATGCGCACGCGGTTGTGCATCCACCCCGTCTGCCACAATTGCCGCATACCGGCATCGACGATGGGATAACCCGTCTTGCCCTGCTGCCACAATTTCAGCATACGCTTGTTCTTCACCCACGGGAATTTGATGAAGCGTTTATTCCACGGTTGCTCAGGAAAATCGGGCGCGTGATATAACAAGTGCCATGAAAATTCGCGCCACAGCAACTGGCGCAAATATGCCTGTCCGTTCGCAGCAATCAATCCGTTATCATTTTTCGTGAGCATCGAACTGACCGCATGCCAGACCTGATGCGGGCTGATTTCGCCGAAATGGAGATAGGGCGACAGTTGCGACGTTCCGTCGATGGCAGGCAAATCGCGTTGCTGTTTGTATTTGCCCGCGCCGCGCTTCACGAATTCCTTCAACCGCGCCTGACCGCCCTCTTCCCCCGGCTGCCAGAATTCCTGCATGCCCTTGTACCATTTGATATCGGGCATCAGGCCGAGATCGGAGAGTTTCAATCCTGCAAATTTTTTGAATTCGACATTACCGGTTTTCAGGGGCGGACGGATGCCGCCGCGCTCCAGGCAGGCCTTGGAATACGGCGTGAAAACCTTGTACGACCCGCCGGTTTTGTTCTTGATCTCCCACGGCTCGAACATCAGGAACGAGCCAAAGCTATGCGCCTCGATGCCGCCTGTTTTCAACGCTTCCTTGATTTTGGTGTCGCGCGCCATCGCCCATGGTTCATAGCAGCGGTTCCAGAACACGGCGGCCGCACCGGTTTCCTTGACCAGTTTCGCCATTTCCTTCGCCGCATCGCCGCGGCGCAGCACCAGCGGGATTTTGCCGGAGAGTTCCTTCAGCGACTGGTTAAGCCACCAGCATGTCGCGCCGCCCGGCTTCCAGATGCCGGAATTGACATCGTCATGGATGTAAACGGCGATGACAGGCTTGCCGCTGTCACGCGCGGCGGCAAGGCCCGGATTGTCGGCAAGGCGCAGGTCGTTGCGAAACCAGAAAATGACGGGCGCGTCGTCGGTCAAGCCTTGTCCCAATATTTAAAACCCATGCTCGCTTCCACATGCGGCGGCAATGCCGGCAGTTTTGATCGCGGTATCAGGAAGGTTGAAATGCCGAACAGGTCTTTAAAAATGCGGTGCTTGGTCGCAGTTGCGGCGAGGTAATCATGCCCCGTCGACCCGCCGCTGCCCATTTTGGTGCCGAGCATGCGTTGCGCCATCAGCGCATGGCGGTAACGCCATAGCGCCATCAGTTCATCCACATCCATCAGGTCGCTCAGGATCTTGAACGGAATTTGCAACGCGGGCTGGTCGCGGTAAAGGTTGATAAACAATGCCGCCTGCAGCGCGGGCTTGTCGAAACGCCACGGCAGCGGCTCGCCCTCGCCTTCGCCGAATAGCAGATCGAACTGCGCCTGCATGCCTTTCAACTTGTTCAATTCCATTTCGCGTGCGGCATCGGGCATCTGGGTATTCGCGCCAATCACCTTGCGGTCATTTTCCAGCATGTCCATCACGGCCTGGCGGTATGACTGCCAGAACGAAAATCCGGTCATTTCGACAAACGGCGTGCGCGACAGCCAGTTGCCGACTTGGTCTACCAGCGAAGTTTTTTTCATCACGTCATGCAGCGCGTCGCGGTCTTCGGCGGGCAGGAAGTTTTCGAACGACTTGCCGTCATATCCAACGCGCGCGTCATGCTGCAGTCCGAGGCGCACCTCGATCAGGCGGAATTGCATGCTCTGGAATCCGGAGGCCGAGCGGAACACATGGCGGAAATCGAGGAAGTCGAGCGGCGTCATGGTTTCCATGATGTCCAGCTGCCGCACCAACAGGCGCAAAATGTCGGTGATGCGCGACAGGCTGGCGGAGACAACGCGCAGATCGGAATCCTTCACGACCGGATTGCCGAACACGCTTTGCACGCGGTCGAGTTCGAACAGGATCAGCTTGAACCACAGCTCGTACGTCTGGTGCAGCACGACGAACATCATTTCGTCATGCGCGGGGCTGAGCGGTTTCTGCGCCTGCAGCAAGGTGCCGAGGTCTAGATATGATTTATACGAAAGGTCGGGTGCGTTTGCGGGTTCTTTTGACATGGCGTCAGACTAGCACTTCGCGCCTAGAAAATAAATGGCACAATAGCCTTGGTTTTGTTCATATAATCACGGTATTCCTGCCCGAATTCCTGAATCATCAGCTTTTCCTCGCGCCGCCATTTGATGTAATGGGCGGCCAGCATGACGATAAATCCGGCAATCGCCGCCCAAGTCGCCGCCGCCAGAACCGTGCCGATAACGGCAAGGAAAAGGCCGGTATAAATCGGATGGCGCACATGGGCATAGGGGCCGGACGTGATCAGGCGGTGGCCTTCCTTCAGCGCCACCGTGCCACTCCAGTATTTTCCAAGGTGGAGGCGCGCCCAGACGGAATACCCGTGACCCGCCGCCGTGACCGCAACGCCCAACCATTTCAGCGCAGCGATATCATGGAATGCGCCCCAGTCGAGCGCGGGAACATTGCCGTTGTGGAATATGGCGATCAACCCGAACAAGGTGGGAACGGTGTGTTGCAACCGTTTCAGGTTTTCATCCCATTTGCGTTTCAGCACGAATTGCGCCGCCACTACCCAATAAAAAAACCATGCAAGCCACAGCCAGCCGCAGATTTCAATCGCCGTCAGGTTTTCGGGCATCCATTACGCCTTGGGTTTGCGGAACACCACGATCAGCTCGCCGGCATGAATGCCGAATTTGGACATTGCGATGCGGTTGATGACCGTCTCTTCATCCACTTTAAACATCCAGTCGGACATGGCAATATCATATGACTTGCCGGACTTGGTTTTAATCTTCAGCGTATATTTCATATGTGCGGCATTGCCGGATTGCTTGCCTTCGGCCTTGCCCACCACGTCATGCGCCGTGCCGGTATAGGTGCCGTCATCGTTGAACAAGATGTTCCAGGTCCGCGTTTCCTTGCGCCCGTCATTGTATTCGAATACCTCGTCGATCGTTCCGGTCTTTTCGGTGAACTTGCCGTTCATCGTCACATGGAAATAGGTATCGGATTTTCCGGAGCGGTCGATAAAGATACCCTCCGACTTAATTTCGCCCTCGAAATACTTGCGGATATCAAGCTTGGGAGTCATACCCGCATGGTCATCGACCTTTGCGCCGGTCGAGCAACCTGTCAGGCACATCAGCGCCCCGGCCAGCATGCCGAATAATTTTTTCATGTTATTCTCCTGATTTCGTCAAAAGCTGTTTGCGGACTTTCGGTTCCGATGTTTCGGGCGACATCCAGATGCCGATAAAGCGGGTTGAAAAGGCGGTATCGGTGATGCTGCCTTTATATGATCCGTTGTGGTAAATGCGCGTTCCCTTGGCGGGCAGGTAAATTGCGGTAATGGTGTCGTCTTTTTTGACGTCGGGGAATAGCAGGTTGAGCTGCCTGGAATAATCTTTTTCCTGCGCAGGCGTTAGCTGGGACTGACCATTCATTTCATCGATCGAACGGCTAGCCAACGCCTTGCCCTTGAAATTCATCGCATAGGTCAAGCGCAAGGCGAAGGTTTTTTTCATGCTCCATTCTGCTGCGTCCGTCCACAACGTCGCGTCATAAACGTGAAACACAAGCTTGCTCAGCGATCCCGCGCCATAGGGCTTATTCGCCTTGATATAGGGGGCGACTTCGGCAGGTGCATCGGCCAGCGCGGCAAAGCATGGCACAATCAACATGATGGCGATCAGTATTATTTCACGCATGTTTCAATTCCATTTGCAGGACATTTGTACGGCCGACGGCAAAGGCGGCTGCACAAGTGCCAAGATAAAAACGCCAATTGCGGATAAAGGCATCGCTATAGCCGAGCGCGGAAATCTCGGTTTTCTTTTCTTCGAACCGCACCAGCCATTCACGCAGCGTGCGCGCGTAATCCTGTCCGAAGGCGAAACTGTCTACACATTTCATGCCGGCAGCGGCTGCCGCTTCGGTGAATTTTTCTTCGGATGGCAGCATACCGCCCGGAAAAACGTAATGCCGGATGAAATCGCTATTCGAACGATAGCGTGCAAACAGGTCGTTGCGCATGGTGATGGTCTGCACGACGGCGCTGCCGCCACGTTTCAGGCGTTCTGATACGCGGTTGAAATACAACGGCCAGTATTGTTCGCCGACCGCCTCGAACATTTCGATGGATACGATGGAATCAAATGTGCCACCGGTGTCACGGTAATCCTCCAGCCGGATATCGGCCTTGCCCTTTAATCTGCGTTCGGCAAAGTCGTGCTGGGCGGGAGAAATGGTCAGCCCCGTCACTTTACGGTTTGTTTTGGAGGCCTGCTCCGCAAACCCGCCCCAGCCGCAGCCGATTTCAAGGATATTGTCGCCATCGATGCGGTCAAGGATACGACCGTATTTACTGTGCTGCCCCTGCTCCAGCGTATCTGTCGGAGCTTTGAATAATGCCGATGAATAGGTCATCGTGTCGTCCAGCCACAGGCTGTAAAATTCATTACCGACGTCGTAATGCGAACGGATATTGCTGCGACTGCCTGTCTTGCTGTTGCGGCGAAGGATACGGTTATAGATGTTGAACCAGATCCGGCGCAGCCAGTCGCCATCGCGGAAATTTTCAAAGGCGTCGATGTTACTCAGGAACAGAGTAAGCAGATTTTCAACACTGTCGGTATCCCACAAACCGGCAATATAATCCTCGCCCAGCGCGATATCGCCACGCATGGCGGCGTTGCGCACTGCTTTCCAGTCATGGATGGTTAATGTGGCATGAGCACCATCCTCGGCGCCCTCGAAAAAGAGACTTTTGCCTTCCGGCGTCGTAATGGCAATGCTGCCATACCGGATGCGGGACAGCGCGAGGAGCAGTTTCTCCGATATAGCATTCGCAGGGGTTTTCATTTAGATACCTCCGTTTGCGGCGCAGCGGGCCGCTTGATGTACTTGACACCCTTCAGCCACAGGCGGAGTGCCTGATAATGGATGAGGGATATTACTTTCACTGTTACCAGCGGGTAGCGGAAGAAGGCTTTCAGGAGGTTACCCGTCGTCAGCGGTTCGCGCTTGCCTGCAATTGATGTTGTCAGCAGCACTCCATCCGCATCGTGATGGTCGATCCAGACGCCCAGCTTTTCATCGCCATAGGCAAAGCGGAAAACATAATGCCCTTCGACCTTGATGAAGGGGGAAACATGCAGCTGTTTGTCAGCCTGCATGAAATCGTCTTTGGTGATCGGACGGCGGTCATCGTGGAAACAAATATAGGAATGTTTATCGCCGAAGGTGTTGTGCACTTCGGAAATGACCGCACGCAATGCGCCTGACTGGTCGAGGCAGAAAAAGAAGCTGACCGGATTGAATGCATAACCGAACAGGCGCGGCAGCGTGACCAGCACAATGCGGCCATCGGCCTGTGGCACCTGCCAGTCACCGAGAATCTTGCGCGCCGATGCCTCGATGCCAAGCCCACCGGTAACATAATCTTTTTCATGAAAACTGAACAGATTGCCGCGGTTGACCGACAACAGCGCGCATTCGGCCAGCCGTTTCATATCGTCCAGCGGAAAGCTCAGGTAATAGACACCGTACCAGAAACTGTTTTTCTTGGGCCGCAGACGCGCATGGGCGACTTTGGATATGAACAAGCCGTTGCTCAACGCCATGATGCCTCCACGCCCAGCATTTTGGCGACGTTGACCGCGCTGTACAGCCCGTCTTCATGGAAACCATTTCGATGATATGCGCCGCAGAACCATGTGTTGCGCTTGCCCTGAATGTTCGGCAGTTCTTTCTGTGCGGCGAAGGATTCTTGCGTATAAACCGGATGCATGAACTCATGTTCATCGAATACATCGCGCGGCGCAATCTGGTGCGCGGGGTTCAGCGTCACGAATAGCGGGTATTTATCGTCGATGCCCTGCAATTGGTTCATCCAATAGGTGAGCGAAATATCGTTGCTATCATGCGGATGATACACCCAACTGCTCCAGCAACGACGGCGTTTGGGCATCAGGCTCGGGTCACGGTGCAGAACGGCGCGGTTGGGTTGATATTTGAATTTTCCAAGTATCCGGGTTTCATCGGCACTGGCATCTTCGAGCATGTTGAACGCTTCATCCGCATGGCAGGCCAGCACAGCATGGTCGTACTCAGTCGTGCTGCCTTGGCTATCCCGAACCTGCACGCCCCTGTCGTCACGCGCAATTGAAACGGCGGCGCAGGATAAGCGGACACGGGAGGCATAGGGGGATGTTAACGCCTTGATATACTCCGCGCTGCCGCCCGTCACCGTATGCCATTGCGGCTGCTGTGTTACGGTCAGCAAGCCATGCGCTTGAAAAAAGCTCACGAAGAAATCGGCTGGAAATCCCATCATCACATCCAGCGGGCAGCTCCAGATTGCGCCACCCATCGGCAGTATGTAATATTTTACGAACCGGTCACCCAGCCCCATCAGCGCAATCAATTCGCCCAGCGTCTTGCCGGGGTTTTTGGTGATTGCTGCAACTGCGCCATTATTGAATCGTATGATATCCGCCAGAAAACGCCAGAATTGCGGGTTCAGGATATTTCTGCGCTGTCCGAAAACGGCGTTCAGGTTTTCGGCGCCCCATTCCAGCTTGCCGTTATCGACCGTAATTCCGAAGGTCATGTTGCTCTTGCGCGTCGGCACCTGAAGATGCTTGAACAGCGCGGTCAGTAGCGGATAGTTGCGGTGATTGAAAACGATAAAGCCGGTATCAACTGCGATCTTGTGCCCGTCGTAGTCGATATTCACCGTGCGTGTATGGCCGCCAACTGTCGCTGATTTTTCGTACACGGCAATATCGTGCTTTTCGTGCAAAAGCGCTGCCGCGCCCATGCCCGATATTCCGCTGCCGATAATTGCAATTCTGGCCATACGCGCGTGTTTCCTAGAATCATAACTCTTTACATTTAGTCAATCTATCACTATCATACTAGACAGTCTAGTATCAAACTCGCGAGTCCAGTAAATATGACTGTTGTAAAGAAAAAAACACGCGCCGGGGATCCCGCCAAAAAAGAAGCTATCCTGAAGGCCGCCATGAAACTGTTTCCGGAGCGCGGGTTTTCGGATACGTCTATGGATGCTATTGCCGCAGTCGCCGGCGTAACGAAACAGACGGTCTATGCCCATTATCATAGCAAGGACAAGCTTTTCGAAGACATGATCCTGGCACTGTGTGACAAACACAGCGCTCTTGCAAAAGGTTCCCCCGGAAAAACCAAGCCTATCGATCAGCAGCTATTCGACGCAGGTCTCGTTTTTCTCAATTTCGTTACCAGTGAAGAATGCCTGTCGGTCACGCGCCTTGTGATTTCGGAGGTCAACCGCCACCCGGCCCTCGCACAGCAATATTACGAAGACGGTACGCAGCGCCTGCTCAATACCTTTGCCGTGTTCCTGAAGGAACAGAACAGACTTGGCACGCTTGCCATCCCCGATCCGGAAAGCGCTTCTTCGTACTTTATGGCGTTGCTGAAGGGGCGTTATTACCTGCGCATGGTGCTAGGCGTGCGTCCACGCCCGACTGCGAAGGACAAGGAAGAAAACGTGCGCGATACAGTTGCGATCTTCATGAAACTGTATGGCGGTCGCGATGCCCTGCATACGCATAGCCGCCTCTAGGAACCCCGTCATGAAAATTGTCACGAAAATACTGGCACCATTGTGCAGCCTTCTGGCATTGTCCGGATGCTCGGGTGCCGATCTTTTGAACTTCACGATCCCGAAATCAGGCTATACGGTGCATAAAGATATCGCCTATGGTACCGATAAATCGCAAAAGCTGGATGTGTATGTTCCCGATGTGAAACGCGCATCTGGCTGCGTCGTGCTGTTTTTTTACGGCGGCAGCTGGCAGACGGGGAGCAAGGACAAATACCTGTTTGCGGGAGAAGCGTTTTCATCGCTCGGCTGTATCGCGGTGCTGGCGGAATACCGCCGGTATCCCGAAGTTTCCTATCCAACCTTCCTGCATGACAGCGCCAAGGCACTGGCATGGACGCATGCCCATGCCGCCGAATATGGAGGCAGCGCCGCCAATATCTATGTGGCGGGCCATTCAGCAGGCGCCTATAACGCCATGATGCTGGCCGCTGACCAGAGCCTGATGAAGGCCGAGGGGGGCAATTCCAGCTGGATACGCGGTGTAATCGGCATTGCGGGACCATACGATTTCCTGCCCTTCGTCGATGACAATATCAAGGCGATTTTCCGCACCGTCAGGGCGGAGGATACGCAGCCCGTCAATTATGTCCACGCCAATATGCCGCCAGTATTGATGGCGACAGGCGACGAAGATACCGAAGTGCTGCCACGCAATTCCATCCGCATGGCGGCAAAAATGGAAAAATCCGGCAATACACCGGAAGTAAAAATTTACAAAGGTGTCGGACATGTCGGCATCGCTCTGTCACTTGCGCGCGGCTTCCGTCATAAAACATCCGTGTTGACGGACACAGCGGATTTTATTGCGCGCACGGAAAAGAAATAATCACGCCGGATCGGGTGGCGGCATATTCTGGATTGGCTGCGCATCGTCCATGATGCGGCCAACTTCCGCAGGCTGCTCGATCTGCTGCAGTGGCTTGGTTGCAGGGCCGTGCAGGACTTTGCCATCCGGGGCATAACGTGATCCGTCACATGGGCAATCCCAGCTTTTTTCGACAGTATTCCACTGCAAGATACAGCCCAGATGCGTGCAGGCGGCGGAGCATTCATGCAACCTGCCCTGTTCATCACGATAGACTGCGATTTTTTGCAGGCCACGGCGGATGATTGCCCCCTCGCCCGCTGCAATTTCTCCGTCACTGCCTGCCTCGGCAGGCGCAACAAAATCAGTCATCAAATGCCCGATCGCGTTGGTATTTTCGGTGAAATACCGCCCAAGATTGTTAAACATTTTTCGTGACGGATCATATATTTTCTCCAGCATATTTTCATTGCCCATGATCATGTCGTGGATCAATGTTCCCGCAATGGTCGCATAGGTCATGCCTGTGCCTGAAAATCCGGTCGCAATATAAATATTATCATCTCCGGGATTGCGGCCGATAAAGGCGACACCATCGACAGAATCAATAATCTGTCCCGACCAGCGATACAGCACCTGTTGTACATCGGGGAATAATGAGCGTGTCCATTCTTCGATGGCTTGGTAGCGGAGTTCGCCATCACTCGCCTGCCCCGTCTTATGGTCCTCGCCGCCCACGACAAGCATGTCATAGGCGTCTCCGGAAACAGTGCGCGCATAATGATAAGGATCGTTCATATCCCACAGCATAAAGGGCGGATAGGCATGTTTGGGCACACGCAAAGCGACGCTGTAACTGCGGTACGCCGCCTGTTTTGTATGCATCGTCAGTGTATTGTTGATAGGCGTATGCGTTGCGACGATGACAGATCTTGCTTCGACCTGATAACCGTCATCTGTCACGACATATGGGTGATCACCGCCATGAACCTCTGTCACCGGATTTCCGGTACGGATAATGCCTCCGTGTGATGCGATGATATCGGCCAGCTTGAGCATGTATTTCGTCGGATGAAAGATGAATTGCCGAGGCACCAGCATACATCCATCCCGCCATGAAAAGCTGCCGATTTGTATTTGCTGACGTTTTTCCCAGCCTCTGAATCCCGCTTTGACAGAGGCTTCGACTTCGCGATCAATTTCCGCCAATTGCGCTGTGCCCGAGGCCAGCATGTAACCGGTCACCGGATAACAGGCACAATCGATACTTTCTTCCTCGATTATTTTTTGCACCAGATCCGTCGCCATCTCGTGGCTTTGGGCTATCAGCGCCATTGTTTGTGTATCGAAATCTTTTTCCAGTTGTGCATAACGTGGATCCAGCACGGTCGTCAGGTGTCCTGTCGTGCGGCTGGTTTCGCCGCGCGCAAGCTCTTGCGCGTCCAGCACTACAACCGATTTGCCTGAACGTTGCAGCAGGTAAGCCGTCGTCAAACCCGTAAGTCCGCCGCCGACTACGCACACATCCGCGCTCATATTCTCGTGAAGGCGTGGGTAATGCGTGCGTCCCGCATCCCCGTCGCGCCAGTTGCTGATGCTTCCGCCTGGATATATTTGCATATTGACCTACTGTCTTATTGGTTTACCAATTCGCTTCGACAAGAAGTGCGGCATGGTCTGAAAATGGCTGCTGTATGATCTTCAGCTGCATTTTATCAGCAATCGACTTGCTGCAAATGCAAAGGTCAAGCGCCTTCGTTATGCGATGGAGACGGAAAGTCGGCTCTTTTTCGTCGTTCAGGATGACTAAATCAGTACCGTCAATAAAGGGGGTTAGCTCGGCAAAGCCCTGCATGATATTGAAATCTGCCATGATGATGACTGGCACGCCCTGGTCATCGATCAATTTGCGAAGTTCGGAGAATTGTTTCTGACGCACCTTTTTTTGCAACGAAAAATGCGTGAAATAGAGCATCACACCATTCGGCAGGGCAACACGGTGTATCAGCCGTTTTGATCCGGTTGTGAAATATAATTTTTCAAAAGGGTAACTCGCGCGCGACATAAAGGCGCTGCTTTTACCAAAATGCAGAGGCAATCCGGCCAGCCAGTTGCCGGGACCGTATTTGTCGGCAATGTCGAAATGACGGTAATCGTCATCGGTTAGGTATTTTATCTGGTTGAAGCGTGCGGAATGCACCGATCCTTCGTCAATTTCCACAAAGCAGCAGATATCCGGCCTGCTGGAATTAATAATGCTTTTAAGCTGCATCAGCACTTGCTGTTGCAAGGGGATGCTGCAATAAAAATGACGGCTAAAGCGACGCATATGCTGCCACAGCGTGCCGTCTATGCCGCGCGCGTATCCGATATTACTAAAGAGAACACTGAACGGCATGTCACAGCACCCCCTTTATGCAGCGGCCAAGATATCCTGCGATCCGTTGAGTGAAGGGAATGTCATGGCAATACTGCATATCTGCCTGACGTGCATCACGAATATACGCGTCAGATGCTTCACGCAGCTCCCGAAGCACTGACGGC
>JBBRVE010000059.1:0-19574 GCA_038247245.1 Bdellovibrionales bacterium
GATCACGAAGAACTTCCGCACCGGTGTGACCGCTTCCCATGTGCCCTGGTATCCTGACGGCACCGTGAAGCTGTCGGGCGCCCTGAATTCCTGCGCGTCGCCCGCATCATTCGTCAGGCGCACATGCCCCTCGATCAGGGTGCAGAACTCGTCCTCATTATATATGACTTTCCATTTTCCGGCCGTGCATTCATAGATGCCCGCGTGGAATTCATCCGACTTGCTGGAATGGAGGATTTTGAAGGTGCGCTGCGGCGCGCCCGATACAACGCGGTCGTCTTCGACGGCTTCCCAATCGGTGCCTTGCAGAGGTGTGGACGGGAAGGGAATGATTTTCATTTGAGACCTCTTTTTCCAATCTTATTATATGTTTATCAGGACGTAAGGGGGGGGTCACTAGCGATTGTTTGACTTTTGACATAACAGGCATAAGATATTTGACTATACCCTAAACCCCACAGGTGCCGTATGACCGCCGTGACAAACGAAACCATCTCGCCTTTGCGTACCATGTATAACCGCATCGCCCAGCAACTGGGCGAAGACGAACGCGCGGAATTCATGATGCGCGCGCAAACGGCGATCAAACGTCTGGAAGGCGACCCCGCAACAGTGGAGCCGCGCGACCTCAAGTCGCTGCAGTTCATCTATAACCGCATGGTGCATGTCTATGGCGAGAATTCATCGGCCGAGTACATGCAAAAGGCGAATGACGCGCTGCAGGCGGTCGACGTGCTGGTGAAACAGGCGCGCAAGTCGTCATCCGGACGCGGGAAGTAACCCTTTCTTCACCATCGCCGTCTTAACGCTGTTTTCGGTAAAAAAGTGTTACAGGGCGTAAACTTTTACCGGTCACGGGGAAAAATGCGCGCGCGTGACTCAATCGCCATCATGATTGCGACAGAGTGATTCGGAATAACTTGCGCGTATTACCCATGAAATTTTTTCTCTCACATCACCGTCGAAGTGGTTCATGCGTCACCAAACTTGGATGCGCGTGAAGCTGCTAACTGTGATCAAAAATCAGGCGCGTGACGAGGCGTGAATGTGAAGTTGGCGCGGAGGTTTTTTTAATGAAAATTTTGTGAAGAAACGTCGTGTGAAATCAAAAAGAAAAAAGTGCATCTGAAGCAGCAAACACGCGGGTTAAATGAATTTATGACAGCAGAAAAAAAGACCCTAAAAGAGAGAAGGGCGCCCCTTGCGGGTCGCCCTTCACTTCAAAGAAAGAAGTAACTAATTACTTCTTTTTTTTCTTTGCAGCTGCTTTTTTCTTTGCAGCGGGTTTTTTCGCTTTTGCTTTAGCAGCTTTCTTTTTCGTAGCCATGATGTTTTCTTCCCTATTTTAGGTTGATATGCCCAGAACGAAACAGCGGCGCTGCACCTTCCTGAACATATATATATTTTATTACTTGATTCTCATGCTTGTCAAAACAAATTGTGCAAACGGACTGTCGCGTGCATCGCGCAACGTGATGATGATGACCAACACTCCGCATCATACTGCATCATCACTCGGGTGATCCGTTGCCGACGTCTTCTTCTTCGCCGCTTGTGCCTTCACCTTCGTTCTCTTGTTCCAGCAATTGTGCGTCGGTGTACTTCTTCGCCTTCATGCATGCCTTGAATGCCGCCGCAATCTCTTCATCGCTTGCGCCATCGCCCGATTTGCCGGGGATCGCATCTGCTTTCTCCGAACATGCGGCGCGATCTTCCTCTACCTTGTCGGCGGGAGATGCATCGGAACTGTTATCGGGGGGCAAAGATACCTGCGGCATCGCCGCGCGCTCCGCTGCGATGCCGTCACCGTCATTCGACGCCCCATTCGATGCCTGTGCGAGGTATGAAACGCAGGATGCCGTGAAAACCCCCAGAATGCCTGCGATTACGAGATATTTTTTCATGCCGTGATACTCCTCATTTCGTGTTGCGCGCCCGCAATTGGGCATGGCTACACCTATGATGCCGCCCGTACGTGTCGAAATACAAGCGGGGGCGGCGCAGTTTCTTGTGCTGTGCTAAAAAGGTGACGCACGTAATTACATAAACATAATTTGTGCGATGCGGTGCAGGTCGATGCAAGTGCACCGCAGATGATGTAATGGATGAAGTTGATGGGCGCACCTCTCTCTATGCTGCGCAGCGGGCGTGATATGCGGTGATGGCCTCCCTTGCGCGGTAATGATCTGCGCTGTTACCACCCCCTCATACCCCGCTCTACTTCTCCATCTGCAATGCTGCAGGCGGGGGGAGAAGGGGGAGTAGTTATACACAGGCATCCCAGCCCGATAGCCCATTTAAACCTGTGAGACCCCATCGCGTGGTATAATAAAGGCATGTCCGACAACAGATTCGATTACGAGCCACGGCTCGTCCATTTCCGCCGTTTTCTCTCCCGCCTCTATAAACGACTGAAACACCTGCCGCTCACCATCGCCGACATCTCTGTGATCCATGTGGTCAACGGGGATGGCACGATCTATGAATCGCGGCGCGGAAATGGCGATGACTGGTCGGTTTATCGCATTTCCCGCCATTCCTACGAGGGGCAGAACAAGCAGTCGCGCGAGATTTGGGAGACACTGCGGCAATCGGTATCCTTGCGTACGGCGCTGGAGGAACTGACGCGCCGCTGCCCGCAATGCCTGACATCGGATGCCACATGCTATAACCATCCGGCGCAGGTGCTGAAACTGCTGCCGGCCTCCGTCCTTTAACCCTGAAAGAACCCTATGTCCGGCTCTATCGAAGCGCTTGCAGCCGGAGACAAAGGGTATCCCGCGATGCTGGCGCGGTTTAACAACCAGCCGGTTGGCCGCCGCCTGCTGCTGCCCGCACCTACTGATCCGCAACCACGCGCCACGCGCGCCGCACAGCCCCGCCCCAGCCTGCCCGAAATGCCGGCGGCGGGCAGCAAGGCGGTTGCACAGCTGCGTCAGGTATGGATGGGTTTCATGGCGGGCAGTCCGGGGTTTGGGCCGGAGCGTGCGGGTGCAACAGTCGACGGCATGGATGCGCGTCAGACTTTCCTCGACTGGCGCGATGCGTGCCGCGCGAAATTCCTGTCGCCCCTGATGTGCGTCGAGATCGCATGTCTTGGCATGAATGACGGCGACATCCGGTACAAGATGCTCAACGGCACGGCGCAGGCGAACATGGCCGCCTGCCTTGACATCTATTGCCTGCAACGCAGCTGGTAGTCTAAATTATCGCCATAGTGAACCCGTGACCGGAGATTCCCATGTCTGCTGCGACCGACAAGCTGCTGACGCCCGACAATTGCGCTTTCGTCTTTATCGACCATCAGCCGCAAATGGCCTTCGGTGTCACTTCCATCGACCGTCAGCTGCTGAAAAACAACACGGTTGCGATGGCGAAGACGGCAAAGGTGTTCAATATCCCGACCATCCTGACCGCCGTCGAAACGGAAAGCTTCTCCGGATATATCTGGCCCGAACTGCTGGATGTGCTGAAACAGGACCCGATCGAGCGCACGAGCATGAATTCATGGGAAGACGCGGGCTTCATTGACGCGGTCAAGAAAACCGGCAAGAAAAAGCTGGTTATGGCGGCATTGTGGACCGAAGCCTGCCTTGTGTTCCCCACCATCTGCGCGCTGGACGAAGGTTTTGAAGTTATCATCAACACCGACGCATCGGGCGGCACATCGACCGAGGCGCATAACGCCGCCGTCCGCCGCATGGAACAGCATGGCGCGGAAAGCATCACGACCGTCCAGCTGCTGCTGGAACTGCAGCGCGACTGGGCGCGCAAGGACACCTATCAGGGCACGACCGATATCGTACGCGAACATTTCGGCGCCTATGGCATGGGCATCGATTACGCCGCCAGCCTCGTGCATGACTACGGCCAGCGCGGCAAATACCAGCACAAGGTCACCCCGTCCGCAGGGCCGGTCAAAAAAGCCTCCTGACCTGTGGATAAGTTGCCCGCCCCCGATACCATCATCATGAACGGCAAGCTGACAACGCTTGACCGCGCAAACCCGACCGCAACGGCGGCGGCAATCACGGATGGCGTGTTTCAGGCGGTCGGCAGCGATGCCGATATCATGAAACTGGCAGGCGCAGGCACCAAGGTCATCGACCTGAAGGGCCGCCGCGCCATTCCGGGCCTGAACGACAGCCATACGCATTTGATCCGTGGGGGCTTAAATTACCTGATGGAGCTGCGCTGGGACGGGGTCACCAGCGTCGCAACCGCGCTTGATATGCTGAAGCAGCAGGTCGCCATCACCCCGCCCCCGCAATGGGTGCGCGTGGTGGGCGGCTTCACGGAACAGCAATTTGCGGAAAAACGGCTTCCGACGCTCGACGAAATCAACGCGCTGGCGCCCGATACGCCGGTTTTCATCCTGCATCTGTACGACCGCGCGATATTGAACCGCGCCGCGCTGCGGGCGGCGGGCTACACGAAAGACACGCCGAATCCGCCGGGCGGCGAAATCCAGCGCGATGCGGCGGGCAATCCGACCGGATTGCTGATCGCGCGCCCGAATGCGATGATTTTGTACGCAACGCTCGCCAAGGGGCCGAAATTGTCGCCCGAGGATCAGGTTGTCTCTACGCGTCACTTCATGCGGGAGCTGAACCGGCTGGGCATCACCTCCGTCATTGATGCGGGCGGCGGGTTTCAGAATTATCCCGATGATTACCGGATTATCCAGAGTCTTGCCTCCGGGGACAAACTCACCATCCGTATCGCCTATAACCTGTTCACGCAGAACAAGGGCAGGGAACTGGAGGATTTCCAGGGCTGGACGAAACTGGTGAAGCCGGGGCAGGGCGATGCCATGTTCCGCCACAATGGCGGTGGCGAGATGCTGGTCTTCTCCGCTGCCGACTTCGAGGATTTCAAGGAACCGCGCCCCGACCTGCCCGCAACGCTGGAAGACGAATTGTATGCGGTGACGAAACACCTCGCCGAAAACCGCTGGCCGTTCCGCATCCATGGTACATACGAAGAATCGGTCAGCCGGTTCCTTGATGTATTCGAGCGCGTGAACCGCGAAGTGCCGTTCGATGGCTTGCACTGGTTCATCGACCATGCCGAAACCATTTCGCAAAAAAGCATTGATCGCATCCGTGCGCTGGGTGGCGGCATCGCCATCCAGCACCGCATGGCGTATCAGGGCGAAGAATTCGTCAACCGCTATGGCGCGAAGGCGGCTGAAGCAACGCCACCCGTACATAAAATGCTGGGCGCGGGTTTGCCCGTCGGCATGGGCACCGATGCGACACGCGTGGCCAGTTACAATCCGTGGATCGGCATTTACTGGCTGGTGACGGGCAAGACCGTCGGCGGCTTGCACCTCTATCCGCCCGCGCAACGCCTGACGCGCGAAGATGCTTTGCGGTTATATACCGAAGGATCGTCATGGTTCTCGACCGAGAACGGCAAGAAAGGCGCGATCATCGTCGGCCAATATGCCGACCTCGCCGTGCTCGACCGCGACATGATGGATATCGCCGAAGACGCATTGAAAGACCTGCGCGCCGTAATGACGATGGTGGGCGGCAAGGTTGTCTATGGCGACGGCGATTTCACCACGCTCGCCCCCGAACCGCTGCCCATCTCGCCCGACTGGTCACCCGTCAAGAAATTCGGCGGATACCAGCATGCGTCATCATCCGGATTAAATCCGCGCGTCGCCCTGGCCTGCGGTTGCGCGAACAGCTGCAACGTGCATGGCCACGCCCATGCGAAATCCTACACCTTCACAGCGCCCGCCAACGACCTGCGCGGGTTCTGGGGCGTGATGGGGTGTAGTTGCTGGGCTTAAAGCTTCATTTGCCGGAACGGATTGCCCTTCTTGCCTGCCGTGCCGCCGTCGGATTCTAGGCCGCGCTTCACCGCAAAGCCGATCGAATTTGCGTGATCCCAGCCGATTTCGCCGACCGCCTGCACTTCGCGGGCAATGGCGACCAGAACGTGCGCGGTGTTTTTCGCGCCCTGTTGTTCGATCAGATCGGCGGTCTGGGCGGCGAGGCGCTGGAATGTGGTTTCCGTGCCGTGTTCAAAGTAATTACCTTCTTCGCGGCTGTCGTATTTCATGTGTTGGGCCACTGCAGCGTTAAAAGCGGCGATCAGGCTGGTTTCTGTTAAGTTTGCTTGCTTCGTCATATGGCTGTCCTTTGTTTCTTTTTAAGTTATGCTCTAAATTAGCATAAGTAATTCCATAAAGTAAACTAAAAAACACGCGCAATAGCAAATAGCGGCAAGTGCCGCTATCAACGATCAGTAATGTTGGAGAAAAATGGTGATCCCGCTGGGATTTGAACCCAGGACCCTCTGATTAAAAGTCAGATGCTCTACCGCTGAGCTACGGAATCACGGTATTAAGAGACTGAGATATATAGAAGAAAATCCCGGTCAGCGTCAAGTTTATACGCGCATTTACCTAACTTGTAAATTTAAAAATGATGGAAATTTTACCAAGCGAATTCAGATGCTTGGAGGTCTGTTTATCCTTTTTTACCTGTTATGTATTATAGTCGTCCTATCAAGAGGACAATAATGCTGCACGATACCTTCACCGAAAAGGCGAAATCAGGAATCAAAACCATCCCGGTGATGGTTCTGGGCGCGGGAGTCATGGGCGAGCGACACATCGCGTCGCTGATCGAGGTGTCCGCGAAGGTTTTGCAGCCCCGCTACGGCATCACGCTGGATATTTCGGCGGTCGACCGTGACGCGCAGAAACTGCAAAAACTGCCCGCGCAGGTGAAAAAGTTTTCCGATATTGATGCGGCGCTGAAAGATGCCTCGCCTCAGGTCGCGCTGATGGCGTTCAACGACGACCAGCATATCGACGCGTTCCGCACGCTGTTCAAAAACGCGCCTGATTTGAAAGCGGTGTTGAGCGAAAAGCCGCTGACCGCGCTGTTGTCGGAGGCGCAGGAGATTGAACCGGAATTGCGCGCCAGATACCTGAGCATGAACACGGTTATCAATTTCAGCCCGGTGTTCGACCGTTTGCAGGAATTGATGGTGTCGTTGGGCGATGTGAAACCCATCGGCTTCGATGCGATCTGGGGCAAGAACCGCACGGGCGATACGCGCCCCTCCATCGGTGTGCCATCGGAATCCGTCCATGCGATGTCGGTTGTCAGCGATATGTTCGGGCAGGGCGCGCTGGCGCTGGAAAGCGGCACTGGGAAGAACGGGTATTTAAGCGTCAATGCGACGGATGTGATTTATGAACTGAATGCCGCGTTCCGCACGGCACAGGGGCTGCCGATGCGCTTTAACGCATCATATGTGTTCCCCGAACAGCACCGCCGCGTGACGGCATGGTATGAAGCCGCCGATAAATCGCTGCTGGCTGTCGAGCTGGATTTCGACGTGAAGCATGAAGGTAAAAACGCCGACCGCCTGCGCATCCACAAGATTGATGGGGGCACGGGCGCGCGCGTGACGCTGGTGGATGAATATCCGGCGGCCATCGTGAATGGTGCTGCGGATGCAGGGCTGAAGAACGACCGGATTACGGCCTTTATCAGCCTCAGCCTGATTGATTACATGACACCGGCGGAAAAACGCGACCCCGCGCTGGGCCTGCGCCTCAGCAACCTTGACGCCGCGCTGCAGATACAGGGCGAAGTGGAGCAGATCAACCGCGACAATAGCCGGTTGAAAACGGTGGAGCAGGACGCCGACCCCAAATCACTCGCCCCGCCGAAATTCGGCGCGCTGGACACATTGCCCCCCGCCGAGATTCTGGCGCGCGTGAAGGCGTTGCGTCCTAAACCTGCCGCGCCCACTGTCAAAAAAGCGCCGCAGCCTTAATTCTTGAATTTCTTCTTCAGCGCGGACACGACGCTCGGCGTTGTGAAATGGCGGACGTTGCCGCCGAGGCGCGCGATTTCCTTCACGAAGCGCGACGAAATCAGCTGGTGCTTCGATTGCGCCATAAAAAACACGGTTTCGATCTGGTCGTTCAGGAACGAGTTCATGCCCGCCATCTGGAATTCGTATTCAAAGTCGGATACGGCGCGAAGCCCGCGCACGATCACGCGGCCGTTTTTCTTGACCACGAAATCCATCAGCAGTTCATTGAAGGACACAACCTCGAACGATTTTCCCGCGATCTTCTTGTTGTTCGCAAGGTCGGTCTGGGCGAGCGCGATGCGTTCCTCCACCGAAAACAGCGGCCCCTTGCCCGGGTTCTCCGCAATCGCGATCACCAGATGGTCGATCACCTTCATCGCCCGCTCCACGATATCCAGATGCCCCAGCGTGATCGGGTCAAACGTGCCGGGGTAGATGCCGATGAGGGGAGGGGTGTTTTTGGGGATGGTCATTGATTTTCCATGTGGTTTGTTCAAACCGTTTAAACATGAAGTATATATTTTATAAAATATTAGTCATTTACAAAATCGACAAGAAGATCCTTAAACTTTCGTTCAAGATAACGTAGCCGTTTTTTTGGCTCAATTGTGAGCGGGCCTTTGCGGCCCCAATCAATGGATTTTCCTTCGGCATTCACGCACCCGCAATGCGTTGTTACCCTAGCACCATCGGGACAGCCTCTTTCCACCCAATAGCCTGGCCAAAGTAAATAGGTAGAAAACCCTAGGGTACACATAAATACTATGGCGAGAAACCAAGACATAAGCGGACGGACTTTTATTGCCTTGTTATGAAGGTATGTATTCAAATACCTGTAGGCTAAAAGACTTCCGAACAATACGGTAAAAAAGTAGACGCATGACCAAAGGTTATCTTGTAGCGGTGCAAAGCCGCCCCCACTCAAGTTAATGCATGCCTGCGCCGCGCGAGGAATACCAAGCAAGCTGACTAATATAAGAAGGGATAGCTTTCTTTTAATAGTGCAAGACATCCTAATACGGCTATAAAATCCCCACCTCGGGGGGCAAAGACGATAACGGGATTACTCCGCCACCACTTCCGCTTCCCCCACATCCTTGATGATCGCCGCCGACACGACTTCTTCGCCTTCGCCGTCTATGCGGAACAGGGTCACGCCCTGGCTCTGGCGGCCGACGAAGCGGACGTCCTCGACCGGCATGCGGATGATCTGGCCGCCATTGGTGACGAGCATGGCTTCGTCTGAATCATGGACGTTGAAGGAGCCGACGATTTCGCCGTTCTTCTTGCCCAGTTTCATGTTCCAGATGCCCGAGCCGCCGCGGTTGGTGGCGCGGTATTCGTAAGTCGAGGTGCGCTTGCCGAAACCCTTGTTGGTGACGGCGAGCAGGAACTCCTCCAGCTTCGCGAGTTCGTTGAAACGCTCGTCGGTCAGCACGACGTTGCCGGATGCAACTTCTTCGCCGTCCTCGCCGCCGGGGGCTTCGCCGGATTCATCCTCGATCTGGTTGCGTTCCTTCGATGCGCGGCGCAGATATGCGATGCGTTCGTCCGGCGTCGCCTCCACGCTGTGGATGATGGAGATGGAGACGACTTCGTCGCCCGTCATCAGCTTGATGCCGCGGATGCCGGTCGATGCGCGGCTCTTGAATACGCGCAAATCTGCCACCCCAAATCTTATCGCCTTGCCCTTGCGGGTGGAGAGCAGGATGTCGTTTTTATCGGTGCAGGTGCGAACGTCGATCAGGCTTTCGTCGCCCTCCAGCTTCATGGCGATCAGGCCGTTGGCGCGCACGTTCCTGAAATCGTCAAGGCTGTTACGGCGCACGGTGCCGTGCGAGGTCGCAAAGATCACATCCAGTTTATCCCAAGTCTCCTCGTCCTCCGGCAGCGGCATGACGACCGAGATTTTTTCGCCGGGTTCCAGCGGCAGCAGGTTGATGAAGGCCTTGCCCTTTGCCGTCGGCGTGCCGAGGGGCAGGCGATAGACCTTCATCTTATGCACGATGCCCTTGCTGGTGAAGAACAGGACGGGCGTATGGGTATTGGCGATGAACAGGTCGGTGACGAAATCTTCGTCCTTTGTCTGCATGCCGGTGCGGCCCTTGCCGCCGCGTTTTTGCGCGCGGTAGGTGGACAGGGGCACGCGCTTCACATAGCCCGCATGGCTGACGGTCACGACCATGTCTTCTTTCTGGATCAAATCCTCCAGGTCGGTTTCGTTTTCCAGCGCGATCAGTTCGGTGCGGCGGGGCGTTGCGAACTTTTCGCGGATTTCGACCAGCTCGTCGCGCAACAGCTGCATCAATTCGGTGCGGCTGCCCAGAATGCGCAGGCATTCGGCGATATAGGCGCAGACTTCCTTCAGCTCGTCGCCGATCTTGTCGCGCTCCAGCGCCGTCAGGCGGTGCAGGCGCAGGTCGAGGATGGCGCGTGCCTGCACATCCGACATCTGGTAGGTGTTGTCGTTCGCAATCGGGTACAGGGGGTCGTCAATCAACTGGATCAGCGGCGCAACAATCGCGGCAGCCCAAGGCTTCCTGGTCAGTTTTTCGCGCGCGTCGTTGGGGTCGCTGGCGGTGCGGATGATCGCGATGATTTCATCGATGTTCGCAACGGCAACCGCCAAACCGGCCAAGATATGGGCGCGATCGCGGGCTTTTTTCAGCTCGAATATCGTGCGTTTCGCGATCACTTCCTCGCGGAACTTGACGAAGGCCTCGATCATCATCTTGAGGTTCATCGTCATCGGGCGGCCGTAATTCAGCGCCAGCATGTTGGCGGGGAAGCTGGTCTGCAGCTCGGTTTCCTTCTGCAGCTGCTTCAGCACCACTTCGGGCACCGCGTCCTTTTTCAGCTCGATCACCACGCGCACGCCGTCGCGGTCGGATTCGTCGCGCAGGTCGGAAATACCCTCGACCTTTTTCTCGCGCACGCATTCGGCCATTTTCTCGAGCAGCTTGGATTTATTCACCTGATAGGGGATTTCATGGACGATGATCGCGATACGGTCTTTCTTCATGTCCTCGAACGACGTTTTGGCGCGCATCATCATCGAGCCGCGTCCGTTGTGGTACATGCCCATCACGCCGTTGCGGCCGATCAGCTGGCCGCCCGTGGGGAAATCGGGGCCGGGGATGATTTCGATCAACTCGTCAATCGTGATATTGGGGTTATCGACATAGGCCACGCAACCGTCGAGCACTTCGCCAAGGTTATGGGGCGGGATGTTTGTCGCCATGCCGACCGCGATGCCCGACGCGCCGTTCGCCAGCAGGTTGGGGAAGCGCGCGGGAAGCACCTTGGGCTCCAGCGTCGATTCATCGTAGTTGGGCTGGAATTCGACGGTTTCCTTGTCGATATCCTCCAGCATTGATTCAGCGGCCTTGTTCAGGCGCGCTTCGGTATAACGCATCGCCGCAGGCGGGTCGCCGTCCATCGAGCCAAAGTTACCTTGGCTGTCGACAAGCATCAGGCGCATCGAGAAGTCCTGCGCCATGCGCACCATCGCGTCGTAAATCGCGCTGTCGCCATGCGGGTGGTATTTACCCATCACGTCACCGACGATGCGGGCGGATTTCTTGAAAGGCTTCGTCGAGTCATATCCGCCCTCGCGCATCGCGTACAAAATGCGGCGGTGGACGGGTTTCAACCCGTCGCGCACATCGGGCAGGGCGCGGCTCACGATCACGCTCATCGCGTAATCGAGATAGGATTTCTGCATCTCCTCTTCGATCGTAATGGGGGCGATATCGGAGGTGCGGACGGTATTGTCGGTGGTCACTTTTTACGGCCTTTCGGGGTATATTTTGATCGCGTTATTTTTACCATTTTTGAGGCGCGGGACAAAGGCATAAATACAGCCTATGGCTTTGCATAACTGTTTCGTATCTGCTTGATTAATCGGCGTTTTTACGACATGATTTTGACATGAAAACATTTATCATACATGCTGCCGTTCTGGCCTGTTTTTTCGGCCTTTTTTCCACTCCTGCCAAGGCGGAATCGGGGGGGGCTGCATCGCCGCACAGGAAAAGCCGGAAGCGTTTTTACAGTCGCAGCCCAGGACCTGCAGCGTCGATACCGACTGTGAAGGTTATTTTTATCGCGCGGACGGCTGCAAGCCCGCGATCATCCTGCCGCGCAATCACTCCAGTCCAGCATTCCTGACCGCGCTTGAGGCCGGGCAGGTAAAAGTCCGTGAAGCATGTGTCGCCGACTGGGCCACGCGCGGGCCTTGCGCGCCAACGCCTTTCAAGGCCGGTTGCGTGAACAACCTCTGCACGGGCGGTTAAGCGAGTTTCAGCGCAAGCCCCAGCGCGGTGCAAAGGCCGAGTGTGGGCAGGAGGCTCCATTTGAATTTGAACGTACAGAGTGCGGCGACAGCAGCAATTGCGATGGCCAACAAATCGGGCTGCGAAACTTTGTAAAGCGTGATGCCGGTTTGCTTGAACGCTTCGACCTGGGCGAATAAGGTATGCAGCGCAAACCAGACGGCGAGATTCAGGATTACACCTGTCACGGCGGCGGTGATGGCGGAAAGGGATGCGGCAAGCGCCTTGTTGTGCCGCGCTTGTTCAACGTATGGCGCGCCGAGGAAGATCCAGAGGAAACAGGGCGCGAAGGTGACCCATGCGGCGAGCGTCGCGCCCATCAGCCCGTATATGTGGCCATGCGGTTTGAAGGCGGCGAGGTAGCCGACATATTCGAGGACGAGGATCAGCGGCCCGGGCGTCGTTTCGGCAAGGCCGAGGCCGTTCAGCATGTCGGGCGGCGGGATCAATTCCATCTGCGCGACATAGGCAAGCGCGGCATATGCGCCGCCGAAGGTCACCACCGCCAGCTTGCTGAACGCCGTGCCGATCTGCGACAGGATATGGCTGCCGCCGTAAAAATGCAGGCACAGCATCACGGGCGTGAACCAGATTGCCAGCCAGTCGAACAGCGTGCCGAGCGGGCGGGCGTAGAGCGGGCTGGCGTGGTTCAGTTTTCCGTCCGTCATCATTTTATCAATGACGCTTTCTTTTTCGTTTCCGGTTTTCTCGGGCGTAGAGGCGGGCTTGAAGGCCGTGTTACGCCCCGCATAGCCAATCGCGCCCGCCGCCAGCACGATCAGCGGAAAGGGGATGCCGAGGAAGAAAATGCAGATGAATGATAAAGCCGCAAGTTTATAGGCGGCGGGCGTGCGCAGGGCGCGCTTGCCGATGCGGAGCAATGCCTCGACCACGATCACCAGCACGGCGGGCTTTAATCCAAAGAACAGCGCGGCCACCAGCGGCGCGTTGTGGTATTGCGCGTAAGTCGCGGCAAGCGCGAGCATCACGAAAAATCCGGGCAGGAGGAACAGCAGCCCTGCGATGATACCGCCCCATGTCTTGTGCAGCAGCCAGCCGATATATGTCGCCAGCTGCATCGCCTCCGGCCCCGGCAGCAGCATGCAGTAATTCAGCGCATGCATGAAACGCTGCTCGCTGATCCAGTTTTTTTCCTCGACCAGAATTTTGTGCATAAGCGCGATCTGTCCCGCCGGCCCGCCGAAGCCGAGGCAGCCGATTTTCGCAAACGTCCGGACAAGGTCGCGCATGGGAATCATGCCCCGATTTTTAGCATGGATTTCCAAGGGCTTGGGAAGAATCGGCGCGGTATTATAAAACCACATAGGGGAAACATGAGTATAATTAAACTATTGAAATATATTGGTATTTCCGGTTGTGATTGACGACCCATCTTAGCCATGTAAGGATTTAATTATGAGTTAACGAGTGGCGGCAACGAAAGGAAAGACGGAAGCGCCAGGAGACTGAAAAACAAACCTTAAACCCCCGAAAAATACCGAACCCGAACAATTCGCGGTGACGCGAAACGCTGCAACTTTGAACGAAAGGAACGACGACGAAACTGACTAAGCCGAAGCTGGCATTCAAACTGGAAGGAGGAATCTAGAAGTTACCCGTGTTCTGAACGAAGAGATGATTAGTTTCAACAAGTGGCACGATACGTTTACCCGCAGCACGGAGGATTGCGGACAGGCTTTGAAGAAGAGGACCCCGGCGAGACACACGCAAAAACAGGATGGTTTACTTAAATAATTTAAGCAGGGCATCGCGCAACTGAACGAGAAAGGAGATATTTAGGATACGCGCGATGCCCGGTATTGATCACATCCACCCCCGCATGCTCAAATGCACGGGGGTTTTAAAGTTTTCCCCGCACACAAACCGTTCGCACAAGGTCATAGAAAATGAAAAAGTTCCTGATGCTGTTTCTGGTCATTCTGGTCGGGGCAGGGGCGGCGGTGTACCTGAATTTCAACAGCACGGCAAAACGGCTGATCGAGGAAGCGGGCACGGCGGCGCTGGGCACGCCGGTGCATGTCAGCTCGCTCACCTTTTCATTCCCCGAAATGAAGGCCGCGATTGGCAAGCTGACGGTTGATAACCCGAAGCCCTACAGCAATACCTTCCTGAAAACGGAAACCATCACCTTCGCGGTCGGCGATATCTCTCGCGACCTTGTCACGCTCAACGAAGTGGTGGTGGACGGCATGACCGTCACCTATTACATCGGGGCGGGCGGCACGAATATCGACGCGCTGCGCGGCAACATCAAATCGACCAGCGGCAAGAGCGAGGCTTCCGCCGAAGCGCCCAAGCTGATCATCAAGAAACTGCGCATCATCAACGCGAAACTGGTGCCGCATCTGTCCGGCATCGGTGAACAGGCAATCGACCTGCCGCCGATCACCATGACCGATCTCGGCACCAAATCGAAACCCGCAACGGCGTCCGAAGTGGCGCGGCAGGTCGTCCCCCGCATCATGAACGCCGCAACGAATGCCGCGACCAAGGCGAGCATCATGAAACCTGTTGGCAAGGTGCTGGATGGCGCGGAAGGGGCGATCAAGGGGTTGTTTAAATAGCGGTGCTTGACGGCAGCGCGTTTTAGGCGGAAACTTCATGCAGCGCAGCATGTCGCTCGCGTCTGTATTTCGGGAGAATTCTCATGGCTAAATCACAAGATGCAAAAAAGAACGTCAAAAAAGCCCCCAAGAAAACGGCTGACGAAAAACGCGCTGACAAACGCGCCAAAAAAGCCGGCAAGTAATTATTGCCCGCTTAATTAAAAAACGCCGGGGCAATGCTCCGGCGTTTTTTCTATCTGGAAATGGCGGGCATTCGGTGCTACGAATCCTTCATTCAATTTATATAAGGATTTTGCCATGACCCCCGCAGACAAGCAAAAGCTCACCACCGCGTTCAACAATGCCGTCAACGCATCCCCCTATGCCGATGAACCCGTGCAGGGCATCGCAACCCATGACGGCCAGCCCGTCACCCGCCGTATGCTGGTGGAAGCAACGCTGGAATCCCCGCAGTTCTTCAACGAAGTCGACAAGGTCATCGCAACCGGCAAAATTACGCTCGACCAGTTCATCGAGAAATTCGAAGACGGCATGAAAAAACCGATCCGCGGCCCGCGCCCGTAATCGTTGCGGTATAATTTATAAAAGCCGGAACAGCGATGTTCCGGCTTTTTTTATTCTCCTTTCCTTTGGGAGAGGAGATGTCGCGCAGCGACAGAGGTCAGGGTACTTGGTGAACATAAGAGCCTGAAGCCGACGGAGTACCCTCATCCTCCCATGCAAGCGCATGGGCCCCTCCGTCTCTCAAAGAAACGAAACGAAAGATAGACGGCCTCCCTTGGGGGAGGCCGTCTATCTTTGTACTAGGGAACATCCAAAGTTTTCTTGTCTGATTGATTTTGATAATCGCTGATATAGGTGTGTGTCCCCAGATCTCGCTACTGCAATCAATCACCGCAGCTTCGCTTTAGCCTTAACGATCTGAGATGTCGATATTTTCCAAAGAGTAATACCCACAAGAAACTGAAAAAGTAAGACTAGTCCCAACCACCAGGGCTTGTACCCAGGCATCTCATAAAAGAAACTCAAAATATAAAAAACAGTAACCACAGAAACAACGAACATAAGAACAGCAGAAAATGCCCTTAAGGCGTACATCATGATGAGGTGATGTGTTAAGACAAATTTCGACATTTAATTGTCCTCTAACGACTTATAGTTGTTCCTTAAAGGAGAAGGTATTACTACTTCTTCGTCTCGTCATCATTCCACACGCCCGGTGGTTTTGGCGCGGGCGGTTTGACGGTATGGGCGGGGGCGGGTTTCAGGGTGAGGGCAGGGCGTGTGATGCGCTGCACTTCGTTGCTGAGGTCTTCCAGATGCTCCATCGCCTTGGGCAGCAGGTCGCGCGCTTCGGTGATGAAGGCAAGGTTGTTGTCGCGATTGGCATCGGTATCGAAACGGCCGAACAGGTTCAGCCCGTGCATCATGCTGCCGCGCCCTGCATAAAGCGTCACGACGCCAGGGCCGATCTGGCTGTCGTCTTCCCATGACCATTCGCCCTTGGTGGCAATCGCGACAATTTCTTTCGCGCGCGTGATTTCGGCGAGCGTCATGATTGGATTGGATGTTTTTGCAAAACCGGATTTGAGGTTTTCGATGTCGCTTTCCAATGTCTGGATGTGCAGCAGCGCCTTGGGCAGCAACGTGCGCGCTTCGGTCACGAAGGCGAGGTTATTCAGGCCGTTCATGTCGATATCGATATTGCCCATGATCGTGGGGCCGCGCAGGTTGGGCGCGGGATCGGCATGGATGGAGAATTTGGAGGGGCCGACCCAGCTGTCGTCTTCGAACGACCAGGGGCCGGGGGTGGCCTTGGTGGAGATTTCCAGCGCGCGTTTTTTCTCAGCGGGGGTCATGGTTTGATCCGTTTTTCGTCCAAAAAATCCTGCGGGATATGCTTGTTCTAGCACAGTAAAATCAATTCTGTCAAATAGGTTTGGCCATAAGCGTGACAAGGCTGCATCACCCCCCTCAAAAAGTTCCACGGATATGGGAACAGGGGGTTGCTATCCTCTTATATATTAGGCACATTCTGCCAACTCAAAAACCAAGCATGCCGCAACCCGGCTTAACTCGATATATATAAGAGGAAATAAAATGCCGTTTGAACTTCAAACAATCGTGATCGCGTCGGGGGTGCTTGCACTTCTGTACGGGATCCTGACCAGCTTCCAGGTCATGTCCAAAAGCGCCGGTAACGCGCGCATGCAGGAAATCGCCGCCGCCATTCAGGAAGGCGCACAAGCCTACCTGAACCGCCAATACGCGACCATCGCCGCCGTTGGCATCGTGGTTGCCATCCTGCTGGGCATCACGCTCGGCCTGCGCACCGGTATCGGCTTCACGATCGGTGCCGTCCTCTCCGGTCTCGCCGGTTACATCGGCATGCACGTTTCCGTCCGCGCCAACGTGCGTACGGCTGACGCCGCGCAAAAAGGCCTGCAGGAAGCACTGACCGTCGCCTTCAAATCGGGCGCGATCACCGGTCTGCTGGTTGTCGGTCTCGGCCTCCTCGGCGTTTCCGTGTATTACTTCGTCCTGCTGAACAAGAACGTGCCGCAGCGCGAAATCCTGGAGGCCCTCGTGGCTCTCGGCTTCGGCGCGTCGCTGATCTCGATCTTCGCGCGTCTCGGCGGCGGTATCTTCACCAAAGGCGCTGACGTTGGCGCGGATCTTTGCGGCAAGGTTGAAGCCAACCTGCCCGAGGATGACCCCCGCAATCCCGCCGTCATCGCCGACAACGTTGGCGACAACGTGGGCGACTGCGCTGGTATGGCTGCCGACTTGTTCGAAACCTATGCCGTCACGCTGGTTGCGACCATGCTGATCGCGGCATCGGTGTTCTCGCCGGAAGCCGTTCGTGGCGCGATGGAACTGCCGCTGCTGATCTGCGGCCTTTGCATCATCTCCTCGATCGCAGGCACTTACTTCGTGCGTCTCGGTTCGTCGGAAAACATCATGGGCGCCCTTTATAAAGGCCTCATCGTGACCGGCGTCCTTTCGCTCGGCCTCGTCTGGTGGGCGATTGACTCGACCGTCGGCATGAACACGCCGCTCGCGCTGCTGTCGGGTGCGACCCTGACCGGCATGAAGCTGTTCCATTGCGCGATTGTCGGCCTGGTTGTCACCGCGCTGATGGTCTGGATCACCGAATACTACACCTCGACCGCGTTCCGCCCCGTCCGTTCGATTGCGAAAGCATCCGAAACCGGCCATGGCACGAACGTGATCCAGGGCTTGGCGATCTCGCTTGAATCGACTGCGCTGCCCGTGATCGTGATCGCGGTTGGCATCTATGTCGCCTTCAATGCGGCTGGCCTGTACGGTATCTCGCTTGCGGCAACCACCATGCTGGCGCTTGCCGGCATGATCGTCGCGCTTGACGCTTACGGCCCGGTCACCGACAACGCCGGCGGCATCGCCGAAATGTCGGAACTGCCGAAAAAAGTCCGCGTTGTTACAGACGCTCTGGACGCTGTCGGCAACACGACCAAGGCGGTCACGAAAGGCTACGCGATCGGCTCCGCCGGTCTTGCGGCCCTCGTGCTGTTCGCGGCCTTCACCGAAGAGCTGAAGCATTACTTCGGCGTTGGATCGGATTACGTCACCAAGGGCGGCCATACGGCTCTCGACGTGACCTTCCCGCTCAACGAGCCCTTCGTGATCATCGGCCTGTTCCTGGGCGGCATGCTGCCGTACCTGTTCGGTGCGATGTGCATGACCGCTGTCGGCCGTGCGGCTGGCTCGATCGTCGTGGAAGTCCGTCGCCAGTTGCGCGAAATCCCGGGCATCCTGAAAGGCACTTCCAAGCCTGACTACGGCCGCGCCGTGGACATGCTGACGAAGGCTGCGATCAAGGAAATGGTTGTTCCGTCGCTGCTGCCGGTTCTGTCCCCGATCGTCCTCTTCTATGTCGTGAAGGCTGTTTCCGGCTCCGCTGCTTCCGGCTTCCAGGCCGTAGGCGCGATGCTGGTCGGCACGATCGTGACAGGCCTGTTCGTTGCTATCTCGATGACCTCGGGTGGCGGCGCATGGGACAACGCGAAAATATACATCGAAGAAGGCCATTACGGCGGCAAGGGCTCTGACGCCCACAAAGCTGCCGTGACGGGCGATACCGTCGGCGATCCCTACAAGGACACCGCTGGTCCTGCCGTCAACCCGCTGATCAAGATCACGAACATCGTGGCGATCCTGCTGGTGGCTGTTGTTGCGAAACTGGCTGCCGGCTAATATCCGCCAGCCTAAACAAAAAGCCCTCTCCGCAAGGAGGGGGCTTTTTTGTATTGACCGGCAGGGGCAAAGGCGTAGAGTGCTTTTCCGTATCATATCTGGAGCGAAAAAATTGTCGATCACAAAGACTTTTCCCACCAAGACCTTCATGGAATACACCGAATACGATTTGTATAGCAGCGACCAGATGTCGGTCGTTGTGCCGTCACGCGATCCTCTGGCGATTGATTACAAGAAGCTCGACTGGTGGGCGGCGCCGACCTTCCTCGGCTTTCCGACAGAATTCAAATTCTATGACGCGCAGGTGGATGATGCGGGCCGCGAAATCGCGGGCACGCGCACCAATTATTCCAAGGATTATCACGTTGCCGAAGTGGTGATGTCGCTGGATGAATACAAGCGCCGCGAACTGCCGCGCCTTGCCGAAATGAAGGGCGAGAAGCTGAGCCGCTTCCATGCCTTCACGCATGAATTTCTGGACGGCGGCATGAGCCTGTCGAAATCGTTCAAGGCCGCCATCGGCCCGAAAAAGCCGGTTATGGACTGGTACATCCAGCAGGTCGAA
>JBBRVE010000060.1:0-19371 GCA_038247245.1 Bdellovibrionales bacterium
ATTCTGTATACAGCAGATAGCCAAGAGCATGAGTATTGGTGACCGTATCGGGGATCGGGGCAAAGGCGTTCAGGTCCGCGTTTTTCGCGCTGCTCCAGTTCAGGTACATCCACGCGAATTCAACGATAAGAACCAAACCGACAAGCGTGCCGACCGGCGCGTTTTTCCACATTCCTTCACGCATCTGCGAGAAATTGATGTCGAGCATCATGACAACAAAGAGGAACAGCACGGCAACCGCGCCCACATAGACGATCACCATGATCATCGCGATGAATTCCGCGCCCAGCATCACGAACAGTCCGGCGGCGTTGAAGAACGCCAAAATCAGGAACAGCACCGAATGCACGGGGTTCTTGGCCGATATGACCATGACGCCGCTGGCCAGCAGCACGGCGGAGAATGCGTAAAAGAAAAATGCCTCGATCATCTCTCGGTTCCTTGTCTTATCTGTACGGCGCGTCGGCCTCGATATTCGCGGCAAGCTGCGCTTCCCAGCGGTCGCCATTCGCGAGCAGCTTTTCCTTGTTGTAGTAAAGCTCCTCGCGGGTTTCCGTTGCGTATTCGAAATTGGGGCCCTCAACGATAGCATCCACGGGGCATGCTTCCTGGCATAGTCCGCAATAAATGCATTTCGTCATGTCGATGTCATAGCGCGTGGTGCGGCGGCTGCCGTCATCGCGGGGTTCGGCCTCGATCGTGATCGCCAGCGCGGGGCAGATCGCCTCGCACAATTTGCAGGCGATACAGCGTTCTTCGCCGTTCGGGTAGCGGCGCAGCGCGTGCTCGCCGCGGAAGCGCGGGCTGATCGGGCCTTTTTCGAAGGGGTAGTTCAGCGTTACCTTGGGGCGGAAGATATAACTGAAGGTCAGCGCGAAGCCCTTCACAATCTCGACCAGCAGGAACGAATTCACTGTCTTGGAAATAAACGACATTATTCTTTCTCCTCCGCCTTCGGCGCTTCTTCGGGGGCAGCGGGTGCGGCCTCCGGCGCGGCGGTCTCGGTCGTTACGGGTTGCTCAGAACTAGCCGGTGCGCTGATGGCAGCAGGTGCAGCAGCGACCGCTGCATTCTCCATGCCCGGCAGTGCCTTGTTATACAGCAGCACACCTGCGATAAGCACGACCCATAGCAGCGTGAAGGGCAGGAAGATTTTCCAGCCGAGGCGCATCAGCTGGTCGTAACGGAAACGCGGCAGGGTCGCGCGCGTCCAGATGAACACGAACAGCACGAACGACACTTTCAGCGCAAACCAGATAAAGCCCGGAACGGCGCTGAGTAATTCGATATCAAACGGCGCATGCCAACCGCCAAGGAACAGCACGGTCGTCATCCCGCTCATCAGGATCATGTTCATGTATTCACCCAGGAAGAACAGGGCGAAGGTCATGGACGAATATTCGACGTTATAACCGCCGACCAGCTCGGACTCGCCTTCCGGCAAGTCGAAGGGCGCGCGGTTGGTTTCGGCCAGCGCCGAAATCACGAAAATAACGAACATCGGAAACAGCAGCAAAGTCACCCATAACGGGCGCTGCGCATCCACAAGCGCTGTCAGGTTCAGCGATCCGGTCGTCAGCAGCACAGCCACGATCACGAAACCCATGGAAACTTCGTAGGAAACCATTTGCGCGGCGGAACGCAGGCCGCCGAGGAATGCATAGCGCGAGTTCGACGCCCAGCCTGCCATCAGGATGCCGTAAACGCCCAGCGACGAAATCGCGAACAGGTACAGCACACCCACGTTGATATCGGCAATCACCCAGCCAGCACTGACGGGGATCACCGCCCAGGCGACAAGGCTGAGCATAAAGGTCAGCATCGGCGCCATCACGAAAACGCCGCGGTTCGCGCCGGAGGGGATGATCGTTTCCTTGCCCAGCAGTTTCAAACCGTCCGCGATCGGCTGCAACAGGCCGAAGGGGCCGACCATCATCGGGCCCTGGCGCATTTGCATGACCGCCAAAACTTTACGTTCCGCATAGGTCAGGTACGCCATCGCGATAATAAGCGGGCCGACGAAAGACAAAATCCAGAGGGTGATGTTGGCAACCGGTTGCACATAGGCGATGCAGAAAGCGGCATCGCAAACCTGCTTTGTCCAGAAATCGGATTTGAAAACGCCGAAGAGATTATCCATGGGTGCCCGTCTTTTCTTTCGTGCCGTTCAGGAACGCCTCGGTGCATTCCTCCATCACGCGTGACGCGCGGGAGATGACGTCGGTCATGTAGAAATTGCTGATCACAAGCGAGAACGGCGCAGCGTCATGCTTGCCGTCCTTGCCGAAAGGTTTCCATTCAGCCGGCTGCACGCTGTCGATATTGGCAAATACGGGGTTCGCCTTCGCCATGCGTGCGCGCAACTGCGCGATATCGTCATAGGGCAGCGTCTTGCCGAGCGCTTCGGACAGTGCGCGGATGATTTTCCAGTCTTCGCGCGCCTCGCCGGGCGGGAAGATCGCCTGTTTCGCCTGTTGTGCGCGGCCTTCGACGTTGACATAGGTCGCGTTTTTCTCGGTATAGGCGGAACCGGGGAGGATAACATCGGCCCGGGCCGCTGCCGCATCGCCGTGGTGCCCCTGATAAATCACGAAGGTATTTTTGCCGATGCCGGCAACGGGAATTTCATCCGCGCCCAGCAGGTACAGCACATCGCCCTTCAGCATTTGGTCGAGGTCGCCGCCGGTAAAACCGAGTTCGAGCGCGCCGACGCGGCTTGCCTGCGTATGCAGCACGTTGAAGCCGTTCCAGCCGTCTTTCACCATGTTGAATTTTTCGGCAACAGCGCGGGCGAGCGCATGGATTTCCATGCCGTCGTCGCGGCTGAGTGCGCCCTGCCCCACGATGATCATCGGGTTCTGCGCTTTGCTGAGGATTTCGGCGAATGCGCCCTTGCCGCTGGCGAGCTCGGCGAGCGTTTCGGGGCCGGCGCCAAGGAATTTGGCGGGGTAGTTCAGGTCTGCCTGCGGACCAATCACGCCGATCTTGATGCGTTTGGCAAGCCATGTCTTGCGGATCCGCGCATTCACCAGCGCCGCTTCGTGCCGCGGATTGGTGCCGACAAGAAGGATGACGTCGGCCTTTTCGATGCCGGCGATGGTCGTGTTGAAACGCCAGCCGCAAGCCTGCGACACATCGAACTGCGCGCCGTCCTGACGGCATTCGACGTTTTTGGAGCCGTAAGCGGCAAGAAGGTCTTGCAACGCCGCCATAGATTCACAATCGGCAAGGTCACCGGCAATCGCGCCGAGTTTCTTGCCGTCCACGCCGGACATTTTTTCGCTGATCGCCGCAAACGCCTGGTTCCAGCTTGCCGGTTCCAGTTTGCCGTTGACGCGCACATAGGGGCGGTCGAGGCGCTGGTTTTTCAGGCCGTCGATGGAAAAACGCGCCTTGTCGGAAATCCATTCTTCGTTCACGCCTTCGTGCAGACGGGGCAGCACGCGCAAGACAGCGCCGCCGCGTGTATCGATGCGGATGTTCGAGCCGACCGCGTCCGACACGTCGATGCTTTCAACCTTGCGGAGCTCCCACGGGCGGGCGGTAAATTCATAGGGTTTCGAGGTCAGCGCGCCGACCGGGCAGATGTCGATGATGTTGCCGGACAGTTCCGACGATACCATCTGCTGCACATAGGTGCCGATTTCGAGATGTTCACCGCGGTTCAGCACGCCCATTTCATCCACGCCCGCGATTTCGTCGCCGAAGCGGACGCAGCGCGTGCAATGGATGCAGCGGGTCATGGTTGTTTTGATGAGCGGCCCGAGATCTTTGTCCTTCACCGCGCGCTTTTCCTCGCGGTAGCGGGAACGGTCGAAACCGAAGGCAAGGGTCTGGTCCTGCAAATCGCACTCGCCGCCCTGGTCGCAAATCGGGCAATCCAGCGGGTGGTTGATGAGCAGCATTTCGATCACGCCCTTGCGCGCCTTTTGCGCTTGCAGCGAATTGGTATGCACCTTCATGTCTTCCGCGCAGGGCATGGCGCAGGAAGCGACCGGCTTCGGCGATTTTTCGACTTCGACAAGGCACATACGGCAGTTTGCCGGCACGGACAATTTATCGTGATAGCAGAAACGCGGGATTTCGATGCCCAGCTGTTCCGCCGCCTGAATGATGGATGTGCCGGGTTCGACCGTGACTTCCATACCGTCGATTGTCAGTTTAGGCATTGGCATCCCCCTTGCCTGCGGTTTGCTCCAGCAGGTCTTTCAAAGCATCCAGATCGCGTTCGACCCAGCCGATATCTTCCTTGAAACGGCTTTGCGGCATGTCGTTGCGATACAGCGTCAGCAGCACTTCGCAACCCTTGTTGTTGGGCAGCACGCGCATCGGCACATAAATCTTGTTCCGGCCTATCGTGACCGTGTGGTCAAGAATGCCGAAGGTATTTTTCTTGGTGAATTCGATCTTGGCAGCACCTTGGGAAGTTTTCGCAACCCAGCCGCCGTTTTTCTTTTTGATTTCGGTGCAAAGCCCGCTCGCCCATTGCGGGAAATTCGCCGGGGCGGAGAGGAATTTATATGCATCCGCCATCGGGCAGGAAATCGCGATGCTGACCGTGCAGGTTTCGTCGAGCTTTTTCACTTTTGCGATGTTCTTTTTCATGCCGCGATCTTTTTCCGGTATTCGTGGATACGGCGTTCCATTTCAGGGCGGAAATGCTTGATAAGGCCCTGAATGGGCCACGCCGACGCATCGCCATGCGCGCAGATGGTATGGCCTTCGATTTCCGAGCCGATATCGAGCAGCATGTCGATTTCCTCGATATTCGCTTCGCCCTTCACCATGCGCTGCATGATGCGGTACATCCAGCCCGTGCCTTCGCGGCAGGGCGTGCACTGGCCGCAAGACTCGTGCCAGTAGAAACGGGCAAGGCGCGCAATCGCGTAAACGATGTCGGTCGATTTATCCATCACGATGACGGCAGCGGTGCCCAGGCTGGAATTGACGGAGCGCAGCGAGTCAAAATCCATCAGCACGGTTTCGCAAAGGTCTTTGGGCAGCAAACGGGTCGATGATCCGCCGGGAATCACGGCCAGCAGGTTGTCCCACCCGCCGCGCACGCCGCCGCCATGCTTTTCGATCAGTTCCTTGAGCGGGATGCTCATGGCTTCTTCGACGTTGCAGGGGTTGTTGACATGACCGGAAATGCAGAACACTTTCGTGCCGCGGTTTTTTTCGTTGCCGATGCCCGCGAACCACGATGCGCCACGGCGCAGGATTTCGGGCACAACGGCGATGGTTTCGATGTTGTTGACGGTCGTCGGGCAGGCATAGAGACCCGCGCCCGCCGGAAACGGCGGCTTGTTGCGCGGGAAGCCTTTTTTGCCCTCGAGGCTGTTCAGCAGCGCGGTTTCTTCGCCGCAGATATAAGCCCCTGCCCCGCGATGCAGGTAAATGTCGAAATCCCAGCCGGAGCCGCAGGCATTTTTGCCTACAAGGCCGGCGTCATAGGCTTCGTCGATCGCTTTTTGCATCGCGACAGCCTCGTGATAGAACTCGCCGCGTATATATATGTAACAGGCATGCGCGCCCATGGCGAAGGATGCGATCAGTGCGCCTTCAATGATGGTATGGGGCTCATGGCGGATAATGTCGCGGTCTTTGCAGGTGCCGGGTTCGGATTCATCGGCGTTGATGACCAGATAGCTGGGGCGACCGTCTTTTGACTCTTTGGGCATGAAAGACCATTTCATGCCGGTCGGGAAGCCCGCGCCGCCGCGGCCGCGCAGTTCCGATTTCTTCACTTCCTCGATGATCCAGTCGCGGCCCTTGGCGAGCAAATCTTTCGTGCCCGACCAGTTGCCACGCGCCTGCGACGATTTCAAATCGGCGCCGAGCCAGCCGTAAAGGTTCGTGAAGATCCTGTCTTTGTCCTGCAGCATTACTTCTTCCCCTCGCCTGCGACTTTGTTGCCGGTTTTCGTGGCGATATCGGTGAGGCAGGTCGCGCCCTGCGCGCCGAGCGATGTCAGGCGTCCGGTACGCGAGCCTTTCGGCACTTCTTTGCCCGCTTTCAAGCCATCAAGAACGCCAATCACGTTTTCCGGCGTCAGGTCTTCGTAGAAGTCATCACCGTTACGCTGGATGACCGGCGCGTTGACGCAAGCTCCGAGGCATTCCACATCGGTGATCGTGAACATGTTATCAGGCGTCGTTTCGCCAAGCTTGATGCCGAGATGTTTTTCGCAGGCCTTCACAACCTCGCCAGAACCGGCGAGCCAGCACGGCGTCGTCGTGCAAAATTGCAGGTGGTGCTTGCCCTTGGGCGCGAGATTATACATCGTGTAGAACGTCGCAACCTCGAACACCTTGATACGCGGCATGTCGAGGATGCGGGCGATTTCTTCCATTGCCGCTTCGGGGATCCAGTTGTCGTGCTGCTTTTGCACGATATCGAGCATCGGCATCACCGCGCTCGCCTGACGGCCCTTCGGGTATTTAGCGATATGATGTTCGACCAGTTTCATGTTTTCGGGTGAAAACTTGAATTCCTTGGGCTGCTCGAATTTTACTTTTTGTGCGTGTGCCATTAGCGGTCAATCTCCCCGAACACGATATCCATCGAACCGATGATCGCCACCGCATCGGCCAGCATGTGGCCTTTCGACATGAAATCCATGCCCTGCAGGTGCGCAAATCCCGGCGCGCGGATGTGGCAGCGATACGGCTTGTTGGTGCCGTCGGCCACCAGATAAACGCCGAATTCGCCCTTGGGCGCTTCGACGGCGGTATAGGTTTCACCGGCGGGCACATGGTATCCCTCGGTATAAAGCTTGAAGTGATGGATCAGCGCTTCCATCGAGTTTTTCATCTCGGCGCGGCTGGGCGGCGTGACCTTGCCGTCGTCCGACGATACGGGGCCGCGCGGCATTTTCTCGATCGCCTGCTTCATGATCTTGCAGGACTGGCGCATTTCCTCGACACGCACCAGATAACGGGCATAGCAGTCGCCTGTCGTGCCGGTCGGGATATCGAAATTCATTTCGGCATAAACGTCATAGGGCTGCGATTTGCGCAGATCCCACGGCACGCCAGATGCGCGCAACATGGGCCCGGTGAAACCCCAATCCAGCGCCTCTTTCTTCGTCACGATACCGATATCGACGGTACGCTGCTTGAAGATGCGGTTGTTGGTCAGCAGGCCTTCCATGTCGTTGATGAATTTCTGGACGCTATCGGCCCAGGCATACATGTCTTCGGCAAGGCCTGCGGGCATATCCTGTGCAACGCCGCCCGGGCGGAAATAGTTTGCGTGCAGGCGTGCGCCGGAGACGCGTTCATAGAATTCCATCCCGATTTCGCGTTCCTCGAAGCCCCAGAGCGCGGGCGTCAGCGCGCCGACGTCCAGTGCATAGGTCGTGATGTTCAGGATATGGTTGATGACGCGCGTCATTTCCGCGAACAGCACGCGGATATATTGCGCGCGGGGAGGCGCCTTGATCTTCAGCAGTTTTTCAACCGCGAGCGCGAAGGCGTGTTCCTGGTTCATCGGCGCGACGTAATCGAGGCGGTCGAAATAAGGCACGGCCTGCATATAGGTTTTGTATTCGATCAGCTTTTCGGTGCCGCGGTGCAGCAGGCCGATATGCGGGTCTGCGCGCTCCACAATCTCCCCGTCCATTTCCAGCACTAGGCGCAACACGCCGTGCGCGGCCGGATGCTGCGGGCCGAAGTTCATTGTATACGGGCGGATTTTGTTTTCGTTGCTGTCGCTCATCCGATTTTCTTCTCTTTCTCGTCCAGCGCAGGAAGGTCGGCGCCGATTTTCGGCTTGCGGGCTTTTTCGTCGCCCGGTAGCTGCATGGTCGTCATGCCTTCCCACGGGGAAACGAAGTCAAAATTGCGGAAATCCTGCTGCAGCTTCACGGGTTCATACACCACGCGCTTTTGCGTTTCGTCATAGCGCAATTCAACGAAACCTGTCAGCGGGAAGTCTTTGCGCAACGGGTGGCCTTCAAAACCGTAATCGGTCAGCAGGCGGCGCAGGTCGGGATGGTCGTTGAAGAAAACGCCGTACATGTCCCAGACTTCGCGCTCGAACCAGTTGGCGGCGCTATAAAGGCTGGTAATGGAATCAACGGGTGTGTTTTCCGACGTATGCAATTTTACGCGGATGCGGAAGTTGTGCTTCAGGCTCAGCAGGTTGTAAACCACGTCGAAACGCTCGTCGCGGTCGGGGTAATCCGCGCCGCAGATATCCGACAGTTGCTTGAATTCGCAGTTCGCGTCGTTCAACAGGAAAGAAATGAAGCGTTTCAGGGATTCACGCTTGATTGTGAAGATCAGCTCGCCATGCGCGATTTCCTTTTTCAGGATCGCCGGCTGCATCGTGATTTCAATATAATCGCCGAGGGCGTCGAGGTTTTCTACGGACATCAGCGCACCAACCTTGTGTCTTCGCGGGCGATTTTTTTCTGCAGCTGCAGAATGCCGTACACCAGCGCTTCGGCGGTCGGCGGACAACCGGGGATGTAGATATCGACCGGCACGATGCGATCGCAGCCGCGCACGACGGAATAGGAATAATGGTAATACCCGCCGCCATTGGCGCAGGATCCCATCGAGATCACCCAGCGCGGTTCCGCCATCTGGTCGTAAACCTTGCGGAGCGCAGGCGCCATTTTATTGCAGAGCGTGCCCGCCACGATCATCACGTCGGACTGGCGCGGGCTGGGGCGCGGAATGACGCCGAAACGGTCGAGGTCGTAGCGGCTCATATAGCTGTGGATCATCTCGACCCCGCAGCAGGCCAAGCCAAACGTCATCGGCCACAGCGATCCGCGACGCGCCCAGTCCAGCAGGTTATCGACGTTGGACAGCAGGAAGCCTTTGTCGTTCAGTTCCTGCGTCGCCGCATTTACAAGCGCGTCCTGCGCAGGTCCCGGCGGTATGGGTTGCATGTTGTTTGCCAAAGCTTACTCCCAATCCAGGGCGCCTTTGCGCCACTCGTAAATGAAACCGATCGTCAGCACGCCAAGGAATGCCATCATCGACCAGAAGCCGTAAACGCCGATCTTTCCAAGCGTAATCGCCCAGGGAAACAGGAACGCCACTTCAAGGTCGAAGATGATGAACAGGATGGAGACGAGATAGAAGCGCACGTCGAATTTTGAACGCGCATCATCGAATGCTTCAAAGCCGCATTCATACGGCGAGAGTTTCTCGCTGTCGGGCTTTTGTTTCGACACGGCAAAGGATGCGAGAACAATAATGCTGGCAAGACCTGCTGCAATGCCAAGAAAGATGACAATCGGCAAGTAGTTCTGGAGCAATTCTGACGCGAGTATGTTCACGGAATTATCCTCTGACAGTCTGGATGCGGGAATCACCGCGCAACAATGTTACTCCTGAGTCGAACAGGATAAAAGGGCTTAAAGTTTGAAAAGGAAGGGTTTTTTGGTGATACTTGAACACTAAAAAGAGCGTTCTTCAAAAGAAAGGAACTGGCGCGAGAGACGGGACTTGAACCCGCGGCCTTCGCCGTGACAGGGCGACGCTCTAACCATCTGAGCTACTCCCGCTTACCAGTGGCATCTTAATGACGGTTTTCAGACACAATGTCAACGAAGAAAACGGTCTATATGTAATTTTCTCGGAAATACATAAATATACCCCGTATTTACCCAGTTCTTTGAAATATTTGGTGATTTTTTAGACGACTTCGCTGGGTGCCAGCATGCAGTCGTCTTTCGCGTTGCCCGCTTCGATCTGGATCGTCACATGGCCGATCTGGAAACGCTCGCGCAGGTCGCGTGCGACTTTATGGAGAAATACGTCATCCAGCCCTGCCCCCGGGCGCATCAGGTGCACGGTCAGCGCAACTTCGGTCGTGCTCATCGCCCAGATATGCAGGTCATGCACGCCCGTCACGCCCGGCAGTTCATGCAGGTAAACAAGGACGCCGCGGCGATTGATGTGCTTCGGCACGCCATCCATCGACAAATGCAATGCTTCCTTTGCGATATCCCAGCAACCGATCAGGATGATGACGGAAACGACAAGGCTGATGGCAGGGTCCATCCAGACCCAGCCCTTGAACATGATAATCAGGCCGGCAACGACGACACCTGCAGAAATCGCGGCATCCGCGATCATGTGCATGAATGCCGCGCGCAGGTTGAGATCGTCCTTCTGCCCCTTCCAGAACAGCATGGCGGTGCCGAAGTTGATGACGATGCCAAGCCCCGCCACCCAGATCATCGTCGGCGCATTCAACGGCGCAGGCGACGAGAACCGCTGCAGCGCCTCGATAATGATGGCACCAATCGCAAAGAACAGCGTACAGGCATTGGCAAGCGCGGCAAGGATGGAGGCACGGCGATAACCGAATGTGCGCTCATCCGTCGGCGCGCGGCGTGCCAGCCATGCAGCGCCCCAGGCGAGCAGCAGACCCACCACATCGGCGAAATTATGGACGGCATCGGCAATCAGCGCGAGCGATCTGGCAAGATAACCATAGGTCAATTCCGCCCCGACGAACGACAGGTTCAGGAACGCACCGATCGCGAAGGCCCTATCGAAATTCTTGGGAACGTGGTGGTGATGGCCGCCGATACCGTGGTTGTGCCCTGCATGGCCGTGACCGGCGTGGTCATGCTTGTGATCATGGGCATGAGGCTGGCCGCCCCCGCCGTGATTACAGTCCTCGCCATGCTTGTGATCGTGGCCCTGATGCATGTCGCAAATTTACCTGAAAGGCAAAGGCAGGCACAACACCTATTAATGAGAATCGTTCTTAAACTACCGTTCTCAGCGCATAATATATAGACAATAAAAAAGGCCGCCCTGTTCCGGAGCGGCCTTTTTCGTCCAGTCGTCTTCGCTAAACTTATCTGCCGGGCGCGGGCGCAGGTTGTGGTGCGGGGGTTTGGGCACCGGGTCGTGCCACTTGCTGTGCCTGTGCTGCCGCCTGTACCTGACGGGCTGCGGCGGCGTTGAAATCGGTCGTTTCCTGCGCGTTCAGTTTTTCCACATGCACGATCTGCGGGAAAGCCTGCAGCCAGTCGGCCACGCGCCAGCGCACGCCATAGGTCGTGATGCGGTAAAGGTCGTTCGCGCCGGGCGCCACGGGCGCGGTAACATCGTCAGGATAGAATACAGGATTTCCGGTATGCGCCAGGCTCCACAAATCGTTGGGGATGCTGGTCTTCACCTTCCAGATCATCGGGGCTTCGACGCCGTTGTGGAAACGGTTGCCTGTGATGGTCCAGACGTTGTCGTTATCCGACGAGTTTTTGGTATCGTTCAGGCGCACGACTTCGGTATGCAGCGTCGTGCCCATGCGGAAACCGTCAACGCCCACTTCCGCAACGTTGCGGGCGGGCGTGCCGATCATGCCGGGGATCATGGCGGAAAGCATGAATGCAGTGGCAAGGCGCATGCCGAGGCGCATTTTGGGGCGCGTCACGCGACGCTCCCCTGTTTCCTTGTCTTTCTTGGTTGTCAGTTTTTGTTCAAGCCATTTATAGCCGCGTACCGGCCACAACTTGTTCACGAAATCCCACGCGGCCAGCGCAACCTGCTTGACCAGCGTGAATGCGCCCTTGGCTTCGTCTGCGGTTGCCTTCACCGCCTTGATATTCTCGACGCCTTCCTTGACGTCTTTCAGCGTGTTGCCGATTACCGAACCTTCGCTGTTCGAGCCGACCGGGCCTGTACGGCCCACCGCAGCGCGTGCCCTGCGGATAATCTCGTCTGTCCTGTCGCTATCGTAACCATCAGCCATCTGTGCCATTCCTTTGTTCTTCACCCGTTTTCGGGCTTTATATCGTATCCAAGTAACTCTATTTGTACATGATATGTAAAATAGAATCAAGAGATTTCAGCCAGAGGCGGTTTGGTTCAAGTCATTGATAACAAACCGCCTCTTGGCTAATTTCCTTACCCTTTCTTGAAAGCGGCAGCCGCAGGTGCGGAGAGGCCGTTTCTGTTCTCGTTCGCAGGCGGTGCAGCCACCTTAGGCTCTTCCGATTCATGCACCACTTTGCTGGTGCGCGTATCAGGGTCATAGGTCGCATGCAGAACGCCGGCGCGATCAGGGTTGGTCAGGATTTCCTTGGTCACGCCGGAGGTGATGTTCGCTTCGATGAATTTCTGCACCGAACGAGCGCCACCACGCGCGATGTATTCCTTCTTGACCATTTCCTTCATGTCTTCGGCATCCATCGTCACCTTGATGTCTTTTTCGGCCAGCCAGCTGTTGATCTCCTTCAGGTTCTTGTCGGCGATCATGATCAGCTCGGGTTCGCCCAGGCGGTTGAAGCAGAAGATGCCCGTGAAGCGGTTCAGGAATTCGGGGCGATAGCCGCTGCCGCCGTTTTCCTTGTCCGGGTTCCACAGAACCGCAAGCGCGCGTTTCTTGGCTTCTTCAAAGTCGATGCCTTCGTCGAGGAAGTGTTCCGCGCCGATGTTGGACGTCATGATGTTGATCGAGTTGGCGAAGGATGCCGTCATGCCGCGACGGTCCGCCAGCTTGCCCTCGTCCAAAATCTGCAGGAAGAGGTCATAGACGTCCTTGTGGCCTTTCTCGATCTCGTCGAACACGTTCACCACATAAGGCTGGCGGCGCATGTTATTGGTGAGCAAGCCACCATCCGCGTAACCTTCGTAGCCGGGAGGCGCGCCGATCAGGGTCGAGACCGAATGCTTCTCCTGGTATTCGGACATGTTGTAGGTTTTCAGTGAGCCTTCGTCGCCGAACAGGGCTTCGGCAAGCGCCTTCGCCAATTCGGTTTTACCGACGCCGGACGGGCCGAGGAACAGGAACGAACCGATGGGCTTGTTCGCTTTCTTCAGGCCGATACGACCACGCTGGACCGCTTCGGCAACCGCCTTGACGGGTTCTTTCTGGCCGAACACGCGCTTGCCGAGGGTGGTTTCGAGGTTCAGCAGCTTCGTGGTTTCGTCCTGACCCAGACGCGCGACGGGAACGCCCGACAGGCGGCTGAATTCGCCGAGGATGTGTTCGGGCTTCAGTTCGATCTTGGCATTCACGTCATCCGTGATCGCCTTGAACTGCGCCTTGTTGTCGGCGACCAGACGCACCCAGGCGGCGCGCTGTTCGTTCAGTTCGTTTTCTGCCGTGCCCTTGAAGCCGCTTTTCGACAGCTTGAATTGCAGGCCGCGGGTTGCGGTTTCGCCCTCCGAGTCAACGCCGGCTTTCTCGTTGCTCTCCAGTTGCTTGCCGGCCTCGATCTGCTTCATGCGCTCTTCTTCGATCTTGCGGTCGATCGAGCGGATTTCTTCCTCGCCTTTGCGCTGATCTTTGTAGAGTTTGCGCAGTTTGGTCTGGCGGGCTTCCCACGATGCCTCGACATCGGCGATCTCGCTTGCCGTTTCGTGCTTCATGGTGGTCAGCTCGTCGGCCGATTTTCCGGCGAATTCAGGCGTCGCCTTGCCAGCCAGCGCCGCATCGATTGCGGTCAGGGTGCTGTTCAGTCCATCCAGCTCCATCGGTGAGGAATGTGCCTTGTGGCGCAGTGCGGTCAAGGCGCTTTCCAGCAGCATGAAGGTACGCTTGGGCTGGGCGGCATCCAGTTCGCGTATGACGTATTTGTTGGTCAGGTCGATTGCGGATTTCAACGCTTCGTCCGAGATTTTGACGCCGTGGTAGTGTTCCAGGCCGGTCGCGCCGCTGCGGGCGATTTCGCCCAAAACCGCACGTTCCGGTTCCTTGATCTCCTTCAGCGTGAACTGGTCGCGCAGGTCGGCATGTGCCTTCAGTACTTCGGCCAGGTCCGTGTCGCGGGTTTCGAAAATCGCCTGCAGGTCGGGGCTGCGCAGTTCGCGCATCAGCGAGTTGATCAGGTTGGTGTTGCCGTTGTTGCGGGCGCCATCCATAAAGCCGCGCGCATCTTCGATCACCAGTACCGTATCGGGGTCGCGTTTCAGGGTCGCAAGGGTCTTCTGGAATGCTTCGCTGATTTTCGTGCTGTCGCCGAGCGCGAACAGCGCGTCGGTATCGAGCCAGTAGAAACGCTTGCCCACGATGTCGAAGGGCGTATTGGTGTCTTCTTTGGAAGCCTGCAGGCCCATCACGACCGCCGAGACACCCACCCCGGGCATGCCCGTCAGGATCAGGTTGTTGGCGTCTTTGCGCATCAGAACGTTGGAGACTTCTTTCAGGTCCTGGTCGCGACCGACCAGTTTGAATTCGGGATGTTTCGCGAGGTAGTCAGTGCCGCGGATCAGGTAGTCGGAGCTGGGCCCCAGGTCGATGTTCGTTTTTTTGGTTTCGTCAGCCATTCTTCGTCTGTCCTTTTGTTGACCCGGTTCCTCCCGGATCGGTTAATTCCTTGGTAGTAAGTAGACCCCGTCGGTGCTGGGTGGGGACTTTAATGCCCCCACCCAGGCTGACGAAGTTACTTGTTGAACTGGCCGAAGTTGGCGCCGACGCCCTCTTTCTTGGGAGCCGCAACTTTCCTCTCGACCGGTTTGTCGTCGTTGGTCGCCACGGAGGGAGCACCACCCGCGACTTCCGCGTTGACAGCGTAGGCATCCTGAAGGTCCTTCTTGGTCTTCTTGATGCTGTCTTCCAGCGTCGACAGTCCTTGCTTGATCTCTTTGACACCTTCGCGGGTGATCTCGGAGGACGTGCGGAGGACTTCGCCGTAGGCAGCCAGGTCATCGACCGCCTTGGCAAGGCCGGCAGCCGAGTCTTTCACACCCATCGCGGTGCGGATCGACTCTTTCATGGCGACTGCGTTGGTCTTGTCGTTCATGGTGCTGATCGACATCTTGGCCGCTTCCGTGCTTTCGTTCAGCGCTGCTGCGGAAACCGCCTGCAGTACCGTCGAGAGCCTGTCGGCGACGCCTGCGATACCCGAAGAGTGCAGTTCGCGGGTTTTCGCAACCTGGTCGCGGTTCGCATCTTTCATCTGTTTGATGCGGATCGCCTGCGAGGTCAGGTCCTGGTAGGTTTTCATCGTGTCCACAGTCGAGCCGTCGAGAGCGGTAATATACTCTTCAGCTGCCTGTTTCTTGTTTTCGCGCTGCATCTGCTCGATCGGGCTTTCTGCGCCGTCTTTCGGGGGCAGGAAACCGTCGCGGATCGTCTGGTTCTTGTCGGAGGCGTCTTTCGATGCTTCGGACACAATCGCGTAGATGCTCTGCATGCCGTTGTTGACGTTCGAAAGGCCTTCGATCTGGCCCGTCATCGCGTCAAGATGCACCACGACGTTACCGACGCGGTTATCAGACTTGTTGACGAAGTCCTGAGCGGAAGCCACGAGGCCTTTCTGGCGGGCCTTGTGCTGTTCCGAGGTCAGGTCCAGCAGTTCGCGCAGTTTTGCTTTTTCGGCTGCGAACTCGGCAAAATCGCTTGCGCGTGCCGTGTTCGGGTCTTTCAGCGTCTCGACCTGTTTCACGGTCGCTTCCACGTCGCCGCCAAGAGCATTGAGTTCGCCCTCTTTCATGGATATTTCGCGGATCGCTTCGTCTTTCAGGCCGCCGAGACCGAACCACTTGCGGTGCGAGCGGCTGTTTTTCAGGACGGAGAGGTCGCCGTTAACGCCTTCGCTGCGGTGTTGCAGGTCTTGCAGTTTACGCTCGCTGTCAGCCAGCTTCTTGACGCGCTCTTCTTCGGCCGCCTGGTCTTCCTTGATCTCGCGGAAGACGCCGAGGACGGTTTCGCCGCCCTGCAGACGAAGTTTATAAACAGCGTCGATAATCTCGGTCAGGGGGGTCATCTGGCGGTCGAACTCGAGAATGCCGCCGTTCAGTTCTTCGATAACACCCTGCAGTTCGGAAAACGCACCGGTGTCGGTCAGCTTGATGATTTCCTGCGCGAGGCGCTTGCGTTCGTTCTGTAGGTATTCCTTGAACGTCACGAATTCTTTAAGGATTTCCTGGCTGCGGGTCTTGTCTTCCGGGTCGAAGGAGAGGGATTTCGCGATTGCCTCTTTCTTCTGCATTGCGTCGAGCTTTTCGTTGAAGACGATCTTGTAGAAGGTGTTGGTGTCGATGTCGTTGTATTTTTCGTCAACTTGCGCCTTTTCGACGACGGTCGTCGAGGTGGTCGCAGCAGCTTTCTTACGGGTCGCGCCCTGAACGTCCCCGATAATCTCTTGGGCCTTTTTCATTGCGGTTGATGCTTCAGCCATCTGTCTCGTGCTCCTATGTTGTTTCTTCGTCAGTTGTGTTTGTTTTTGCTTCGTCAGTTTCTTCGTCAGTTCCGTAGGCTTTTATCTGGTGTCCGGTTTGCTTCCTGTTTCTCTCCTTGGGATCGTTACGGGCAAAGTTCGGGCATCACGCGTTCATGCGTTTTCGTTTCGCTCCTTGGTTTGGGTCGGTAAAAATGGTCAAAGTAATGGCGTTACGCGCTGAAGCGTTTCAGGGCATGGCGCCGTTTTCAGTCAGTTCAGAAGATGGTCAACCTCCGGGTGCAAACCAATCCCTTGCCGCCAGTTGCCTGGCTGCGCTTACCTTGCGGGAAGCTGGGGGAATGGAGGGCAGGAAATGAAAATGCAGGGACGCTGTTAAGGCCGGTAATCTTGCCGTTCTTCAGTCCTTGCTTCGCCACCTGCGCACCTCACTTTGTTGCCTCGAGAAAAGAGTTACTTTTCTCTTAATCAAATCCTTACATGCGTAAGATAGGCTGTCAAAGGGAGTTGGAATAATCATTAAATATCAACTAGTTATGATATGCTCAATTTGTGATTTTGCGTCCTATAGTACCGCATCCTGATTTGGCGGAAGTGCCTCAAAAGTGAATATCCCAGCAATATCAATGTGGTCTTATAATACCGCAGACACGAATCACTACGGCGCGTTACAGGAACGCGCCGCAGGAATAAAAATCAGTAAAAATCAGGGCGTGGGTTGCACGGTCGGCGTCGGTGCAGGTGCAGCCGGCGCAGGCTTCACGAACGGCGTTTCAGAAATGCGTTCGCGCAGCGCGTTGTTGAACGTGCCCCACACTTCATCAGCCTTGGCAATCGTGTGGATGCGCGGGCGTTGCGCTTCGTCAACGACATTCACTTTCGCAACCAGCTCGGCGATGTTGCCGTTATCCGCGCCGACATTGATGAAATCAAAAGTCGCCTTCGGATTGCCGCGCAGCGTGCCTTCGATCAGTTTCGCCGCAGCCTCGATGCTGTCGGTCGTGGTGCCATCGCTGATAATCACATAATGGCGGCTGCGGGTGTATTCCTTGTCCGGCGTGTTGGCGATCATGATGTCGCGCAGCGCAGGCACGATTTCCTTGGCATTCGCCTCGGTTTTCGCGCACGCCTTTTCCATGCGGTCGTAATCGGTGATGTTGACGGATTTCGCCGCGCCCGCTTCAAACGTCGATGCGCTGACCGAAAGATCGTAATTGCCCTGCGCGGCGAAGCGCAGTTTGGAGGCAGCATCAATCCCCTGCCCCACGGTGCTGTCGAGGCCGTGGCCGGTGTCTTTGGATTTGCCGATCAAAACGGTGACATCGCGGTTGCCGACGGATTCCAGCACACCATGATGCGCGAATTTGGCAACGGTCTTGTCCTGTTCCTGGCGCATCTCCAGCAACTCCTGCTTGAAGATTGCGGTGTTCAGGTGCGCGACGGCCGCCTTGGATTTTTCGGCCACTTCGGCAAATTCGGCGCGCAGCGCCTTCAGCTCGTCGGAAAATTTCTTGGGTTCGTCATTCGCCATGGCAAAATCCCTTCAAAAAATGTAATTGGATGGTTTTTCATAGGCCTAAGAGGGGGTTCTGTCAATCCTGCACGCCTTATATAGAGGCTTGACCCACTTTTTATGATTATGGTATTTCTTATCATACACTAACCCCTTGAATGACTGAGCGCAGATGGCCCTGTTTCGTTCGGAAAAAAAATTCCTTGCCGCCGCAGCATCCGGCGATACCGAAACCGTGTCTGCCTATCTTTTAAAAAAGAAGAAATGGCTGCAGGCGGAGGATGATGATGGCAACCGCGCTATCCATCTCGCCGCGCGCAACGGTCATATCGGCATGGTCACGCTGCTGCTGAATTCCGGCGCGGCCCTGACAGATCATAACCGCGAAAACTGGGCGACGCCGTTGTTGGAGGCCGTAAAGGGCGGACATACTTCGCTTGTGAAATTTATGCTGGAAAAGGAAACCGCCCGCAGCGTCAGCACAGCGCCAAAAGGCATGACGCCGTTGCAGGCCGCGATCGTGCATGAACGTTACGACATGCTGCAGATGTTCATCGACGCGAAAAAAGTCGACCTCACCGCAGGTGATCCGCCCGCTGTATATTGCGCGGTCATGAATAACAAGCCCGAGGCGCTTGCTATACTGCTCTCTGTGGGCGCAGATCCATCCGTCGTGCGGACGCGCCAGGTGGCGGACCGCTCCGATGAATATTTTGGCTACAGCTACACCAGTCGTACCAAGACCGTTTACGACAGCCCGCTTCACGCGGCAGCCGCGTGCAACAACACCGAAATGCTGCAAATGCTGCTCGAGCGCGGTGCAAAAAAATCGGCCGAGGAACATCCGCTGCATAGCGTCGCCGCGCACGGTAATATTGAGGCCGCGACCTTGCTCCTGCAGCACGGCATCATCAAGATTAGCGACCGCAACGACAAGAACCAGACCGCCCTGCATTTCGCAGCCGAGAAAAACCAGCCCGAGATGGCGCGTTTCTTGCTGGCGCAGGGCATCGACAAGAATATGCAGGACAAGGACAAGCGCACCGCGCTTTCATATGCCCAGCAATTCGCCATGAAGGACATGATCGAGCTTCTGCAGGGGCCTCTGCCCGCGCGTGAAATACTCCCCATTAAAAAGGTCGATGCTCCCGCCCCCGGGCCGGTGGTCGAGGTCAAGCCCGTTGCCGCCATCCTGCCTGTTGCGCAACCCGTTGTGATTGACGTCCCGCCCGGTTCGACAAACGATCTGGAGGTCTGGACTCGTGCAGGCTCGCACAGTATCGCCCATATCATGATCATGCCCGCGCTGAACAAGAAACTGACCGAGCTGTTCAATTTCGAAAGCCGCGAGCGCGTCACATTCTCCGAAAACCTGACGACCAAGGCCGAGCTGATGGGCCCGCATCAGAGCTTCGATACGATCAGCGAAGATGCGCTGCTGGCAGCATTCAGGGAATACAAGCGCCAAGGCGGCATGACAGACGAAGACAAGGTGTTCAAGCACAACGTCGCCAAAACACAGTTGAAAAAACCCGCAGGGATGTAAACCATGGCCGCCAACGAAAAAGACGCAATCCTTTATCCCGCCAGCAAGCCGTTCAACGAAGGCGATCTGGATGTGGGCGACGGGCACAAACTGCATTACCAGCAATTCGGCAATCCCGACGGCATTCCGGTTGTTTACCTGCATGGCGGCCCGGGCGCAGGATCTGCACCCTATTTCCACCGTTTCTTCGACCCCGCCGTTTTCAACATC
>JBBRVE010000061.1:0-18407 GCA_038247245.1 Bdellovibrionales bacterium
GGCGGCGTGGATCAGCGCATAACCCTTTTCGACCGGCTGGCGCAACCAGATGCCGGTGCGCAGGACGGCGATCGTGCTGCTTTGCGCCTTCAGGTGCTGGTCTTCCATCTGGATGTATTTCGCAGACAACACTGCCGAGACGGGGTTAACCATCGACGTCACGCAAAAGCCGAACAGAAACGCCGACGCCATCATCGGGAACAGGAACTGCCATGCGGACAGGCCGGATGACCGGATGACAACCAGTTCATGGGTTTTGTTCAGCCGCCAGCACGTATAGATCGACCCGAACAGCACGGCGAAGGGCAGCACGCGCTCGATAAACTGCGGCAGGGACAATAACGACATCTGCACGATCATCGGCAAGCCGATGTCGCTATGGTTGGTCGCGCGACGCAACAGCTCGATCGTGTTGATGATGAAGGTCAATCCCACCAGCACGAAGGAAATCATCAGCACATTGAACATGAAACTGCGGCTGATATAGCGGAACAGCGTCGGGGAGGAAATCATGCTGCCGCCTCCAGCTTGCGCCCGCGGCGTTCATTCAGGTGGCGCAGCAAGGCCATGATCTGCTGCTCCCCACGCAGGCCAAGCGCGTAATAACCAGCGAAAATAGGCATGAAAACAGCGATATAAAGCAGCGGTGCCAGTTCGATGTGCCTGCGCGTGGCGGTGGTCAGCGCCAGATTGGCGGTCATGATGGCGAGGATAATCATCACCGCAAACGTCACTTTGCGCCCCTGACCGCGACGGTTGAACGGGCCCACCAGCAGCACCGCAAGCCCTGACAGCACGAACGAAACCGACAGAAACGGGCGGATCAGGTCGGCATGTGCTTCTGCCAGAAAAACTTCCCTTTTATCGCGGTCGTATTTGTTGTTCATGTCCGGGCGCAGCAGTTCGAACAGTGTACGCTCGCTGTAATCGCGGTTGCGCACGCGCTGGCCTGTATCGAGCGAATTTACCTCGATCATGTATTCCGAGAAGTACAGGCGGCTGACGGCATTGCTGGCGGTGTCGAGCTGCTGACGCATGCCGTCCTGCACCAGAATTGTCGGGATGTCCTTGTTCATGACAAGACGGCCGCGCTTGGCAGTGGTTGTGCTGGGCGGCTTGTTCTTGTCGCGGCGGTCATGGATCAGGATGCCGGTCAGGTCGCCGTTGCTGTCGCGCGCGCGCACATAAACGGTCAGGTCTTTGCCAAACGTATTGAACACGCCTTCGCGCAGCAGGAAGGACGAATATTTCGACATCACCTGCGTGCGCAGCGATTGCATCGCGCCATAGGATACCGGCGTCGCATAGGTCGTGAGCCCCATCATCAGGATGGTGACCACGGCCGCCAGCAGCAAGGCGGGACGGGCGAGGGCATGATGGTCGAAGCCGCAGGAGCGTAGCACGACCAGTTCATTATCCATAATAAACTTGTTGTAGACGAACAAGGCCGCCACGACAAGCGCAACCGGCAAAATAGTTTCCAGAAACTTGGGCAGCGAGAGTACGACGAGTTTGACGAACAGACTTGGCGGCGCATCGGAATTGGCCACCAGTTCAAGAATCTTGAGCGATTGGGTCAGCAGCACCACCATCGTCAGCGCAATGGTGACGAAAAACGTCGCGGAAACCAGATTCTTCATAAGGTAGCGGGTAATCAGCATGACCGCCTTCCGGGCAATCTTTGGGTGGACTTCGTCTTAACCACCTCTTTATATTTATCCTCTAAGGTTTTTTAGCCTCTCCCGTCCCAAAAAGGAAGAAAAATAGGTCTGCCATGAAAATCTCTTTCGATTCAAAAACCACCAAATCTGATGCCTTTGTTGTTTTCACGACAGAAGGCGGCAAACTGCTGGAAGGCGGGAAGTGGGCGGACAAGAAAACCAACGGCGCGCTGAAACGCGCGATCGAGGCGGAAAGCTTCGAGGGCAAAAAGGCGCAGACGCTTGTGATCGCCGGCCCCGAGGGCCTGCCCCACCGCCATGTGGTCATCGTCGGCCTCGGCAAGGCGGAAGAACTGAAGGAAACGGATTTTGAAAAAATCGGCGGCACGGTTGTTGCGCTGCTGAACGCCCGTAAGGCGGCAAGCGCGGAACTGGCGTTTTCGTCGGAAGGCCTCGCGCTGAAACACCTTGATGCCAATGAAGCGGCGTCCAGCATGGCGGCAGGCGCGGTTTTGTCGTCCTACCGCTTCGACAAATACCTGACCAAGGAACCCAAGGACAAAAAGCCGACCGTGAAATCGCTCAGCTTCACCGTCGACCATCCGCAAAAGGTGAAGAAGCTGTTCGATGAAGCCGATACGCTGATCGACGGCGTGTACCTGACGCGCGATTTGGTTTCTGAAACCCCGAACTACCTCTACCCCGCCAGCTTCGCCGATATCATCAAGAGCGAACTGGTGCCGCTTGGCGTCAAGGTAAAGACGCTTGGCATGAAAGAAATCCAGAAGCTCGGCATGGGCGCGCTGGAGGCTGTCGGTCAGGGCAGCGTGCGCGAACCGAAACTGGTCAGCATGGAATATTACGGCGGCAGCAAGAAAGACAAGACGATCTGCTTCGTCGGCAAGGGCGTGACATTCGATACCGGCGGCATTTCGCTGAAGCCCGGCCCCGGCATGGAAGACATGAAATGGGATATGGCGGGCGCAGCGGCTGTGACGGGCCTGATGTACGCACTGGCCGCGCGCGGCGCGAAGGTGAACGTGGTGGGCGTGGTGGCTTTGGCCGAAAACATGCCGTCCGGCAATGCCTGCCGCCCCAGCGACATCGTGACCTCGATGTCCGGCCAGACGATTGAAATCCTGAACACCGATGCCGAAGGCCGCCTGATCCTTTGCGATGCGCTCTGGTACGCGCAGGAGCAATTCAAGCCAACGCATATCGTCGACCTCGCAACGCTGACGGGTGCGGTCATCATCGCGCTCGGCCATGAATATGCGGGTTTGTTCTCGAACGATGACGGCCTTGCGCAGCAATTGACGCTGGCGGGGCAGGGCGTGGGCGAGGAACTGTGGCGCCTGCCGCTGAACGATGCGTGGGACAAGGCGATCGACAGCCCCGCCGCCGACATCAAGAATATCTCCGGCGGCCGCGATGCGGGCTCCGCCATTGGCGCACATTTCCTGAAACGGTTTATCCAGCCGGGCGTGAAATGGGCGCATCTCGATATCGCGGGCGTGGCATGGAACAACAAGGACCGCACGGCAGCGCCGAAAGGCGCGTCGGCCTTCGGCGTCCGCCTGCTCGACCGTTTCGTGGCGGAAAACTTCGAATAAGGCGGCCGGATTTCTTTCGGGCGTCTCTTTAACCATTCTTGCGAGGGGCGCGATAACGCATGTCCATCCTGAAATCACGGCGGTTTTTTCCGCTGTTCCTGACGCAATTTCTGGGCGCGTTCAACGATAACCTGTTCAAGACGGCGATGGCGATGCTCATCACCTTCCGGCTTGCCACGGAAACGTCGATCCCGCCGCAAATCCTCGTCACCATGGCGGCGGGGGTGTTTATCCTGCCGTTCTTCCTGTTCTCGGCAACCGCAGGGCAGCTCGCCGACAAGATTGACCGCGCGCGCATCGCGCAATACGTCAAGATCGCCGAAATCTGTTTCATGATGCTGGCGGCGGTCGGTTTCCTGACGCACAGCCTGTTCGTGCTGTTCGTCGTGCTGTTCTGCATGGGGCTGCACTCCACCTTCTTCGGCCCCGTGAAATACGCGGTGCTGTCCCAGCATCTGGACGGCCAAGAACTGCTGACCGGCAATGCCTATGTCGAAGCCGGCACGTTCATGGCAATCCTGCTCGGCACGATTGCAGGCGGCGTGTTGATCGCGCATCAGGAACTGGGGGAGGTCATTATTTCCGTCGCCTGCGTGACCGTGGCGGTTGCGGGCTATTGCGCCAGCCGTTTTATCCCGACCGCGCCCGGCCCTTCGCCCGACCTCATTATTAACCGCAATTTCTGGCAGGAGACGCAAAAAATCCTGGCAGCGACGCAGGAAAACACCGGCGTCTACCGCGCGATCCTTGCGATTTCGTGGTTCTGGCTGGTGGGTGCGACATACCTGACGCAATTCCCCGCCTTTGCCAAAATCTATCTGGGTGGCGACGAAAGCGTAGTGACGCTGCTGCTCACGCTGTTCTCCGTCGGTATTGCGGCGGGCTCCGTGCTGTGCTCGAAATTGCTGAAGGGACAGGTGCAGGCGACGTATGTGCCGCTCGCCGCTATCGGCATGGCTATTTTCGGCGTTGATCTGTACTTCGCGGCGCATGCAGCACTGCCGCCCCAGCCTATTCTGGTGACCGCCAGTACGTTCCTGGCGCAGCCGGGCAACTGGCGCATCGTGGCGGACCTGCTGGCGATTGCCCTGTCGGGTGGCATGTTCGTGGTGCCGCTTTATGCCCTCGTGCAAAAACGCACCGACCCCAATTACATGGCGCGCATGATTGCGGGGCTGAACATCATGAACGCGATGTTCATGGTGGCATCGTCGATCATCGGCGCGGTCCTGCTGAAGGCAGGGGCGAGCATCCCCGGCATCTTCCTTGCCATGGCGTTGATGGATATCCTTGTGGCCGTCTATATCGTGCAACTGCTGCCGGATGCGTTGCTGCGGTCTGTGTGCCGCGCGATTTTCAGATGGGCGTATAAAGTCGAAGTAAAGGGCTTGGAGAATTTCGAGAAAGCGGGCGACCGTATCCTGATTATTGCCAACCATACGTCGTTCCTTGATGCTGCGCTGATTGCGGCCTATCTGCCCAATAAAATTACCTTCGCCGTAAATACGCAGATTGCGCGCGCGTGGTGGATGCAGCCCTTGCTGCGCATGGTCGATGCCTATCCGCTCGACCCCACCAATCCGCTCGCGCTGAAATCGCTGATTGATGTCGTGAAAAGCGGCAAGACGGGCATGATCTTCCCCGAAGGCCGCATTTCCATGACCGGTTCGCTGATGAAGGTCTATGAAGGCCCCGGCATGATCGCCGACAAGGCGGGCGCGATGGTGCTGCCGATCCGCATTGATGGCGCGCAATATACGCCGTTTTCGCGCTCCGCAGGAAAAACGGTGCTGCGCCGCTTCCCGAAAATCACCATGACAATCCTGCCGCCCCGTAAGTTCGAGTTGCCCGAAGGGGTCTTCGGCCGCCGGCGTCGCCAGCTGGCGGGCGCGCAGCTATATGACATGATGTCGCAGATGGTGTTTGATGCGAGTGAGATCGACAAGCCGTTGTTTACGTCATTGATGGATGCGTCGCGCCTATTCGGCACAAAGCATATCATTGCCGAAGATCCCTTGCGCGAACCCGTCAATTACCGCGATTTCATCAGCCGCGCGCTGGTGCTGGCCAAAATCATGGACAAACGCCTGAAAACCGGCGAAGGCGCAACGATCCCCGCCATCGGCATCCTGTTGCCGAACATGGTCGGCACTTCCGTTGCTTTTTTCGCGTTGCACGCCTTGCGCAAAGTGCCCGCGATGATCAACTTTTCCTCCGGCCCTGCGCAGGTCGTGAGCGCCTGTGAAACAGCGAAGCTGAAAACCGTCATCACCTCGCGCCGCTTCATCGAAATGGGCAAGATGGGCCCCACGCTCGAGGCCATGCAATCGGTCGGCGTCGAATTTTTGTATGTCGAGGATTTGCGCGCTGAAGTCGGCTTTGCCGAGAAACTCTACGGCCTGACCGCGCGGTATATGCCCGAAACGCTGGACGGTTTCCGCCGCAAGGCGAGCCCTTATGATCCGGCGGTGATCCTGTTCACTTCGGGCTCCGAGGGCACACCCAAGGGTGTTGTGCTGTCGCACCGGAACATCCAGTCGAACCGTTATCAGGTCGCGAGCCGTATCGATTTCGGGCCAAAGGACATCGTATTCAACTGCCTGCCGATGTTCCATTCCTTTGGCCTGACGGGCGGCACGCTGCTGCCCATCCTGTCGGGGATGCGCGCGTTTTATTATCCGTCGCCGCTGCATTACCGCATTGTGCCGGAACTGATTTACGACACGAATGCGACCATCCTGTTCGGCACGGACACCTTCCTTGCCGGTTATGCGCGCTTTGCGCACCCGTATGATTTCCATGCGATCCGTTATGTGTTTGCAGGCGCGGAGAAGCTGAAGGACGAAACGCGCCGCGTCTATGCCGAAAAATACGGCGTGCGGATTTTTGAAGGCTATGGCGCAACCGAAACCGCGCCGGTCATTTCGATCAACACGCCCATGCACAACAAGGCGGGTTCCGTCGGCCGTTTGCTGCCGGGCGTCACGCACAAGCTGGAAAAGGTCGAGGGCATCGAGGAAAATTCCGGCAAGCTGGTCATGCGCGGCCCGAACGTGATGATGGGATACCTGAAGGCCGATGCGCCCGGCATCCTGCAGCCGCCCGATGAAGGCTGGTACGATACCGGCGATATCGTGGCGCTGGATGATGACGGGTTTGTGACCATCAAGGGCCGCATGAAACGCTTTGCGAAAATCGCGGGCGAAATGGTGTCGCTGACCGCCGTTGAAATAGCGCTGCAGAAATTGTGGCCGGGTCACCAGCACGCGGTTGTCAGCGTGAAGGATGATAAAAAGGGCGAAAAGCTGATCTTGTTCACCAGCTATCCTGATGCCGCGCCCGATGCGATTTCTGCGCATTTCAAGGCGCTGGGGCTGAGCGAGCTTTCGGTACCGAAGAAAATTGTGCCGTCGGAAATTCCCGTGCTGGGCACGGGCAAGACCGATTATGTGCGGCTGCAGAAAATGGCGGCGGAAGGTTAAAAGCTGAAACGGTCGGGGATGCGCTTGCCCGTCCCCAGTTTCTTTTTGCTTTGCAGGGTGATTTCGCCGCGCGGGCTGACGGTGAATTTCTTTTCGAACAACCCCTCCTGTTCCAGCACGCGCGCGGTTGCGTGGAAACCGCCGGCGCTTTCGATGGCAAGCACGCCCTCCATCCACATATTGCCGGCGAAATAGAGGCGGAATTTAAGGTAATCGGCGATCACCTGCTGTGACAGTTGCAGGGGGGCGCGCTCGTTCAGGTGGTGGATATTGGCGGGTGACCCGTCAAGGTTCACGATTTCTTCGGGCAGTTTGACGTACCACAGCTGCGGCTGCAACGGCATGGGCTTTACAATCGATACCAGCTGGCCGCCCGGATAGAAGGCGAGCGGCAGGGTTTCCACGATGCTGTCATCGGGGCTGAATTTATACACAGGCTCGACGCGGTTGATATCGCGCACCAGTGCCAGTTTTTCGTCAGCAGATGCCGTTTTCCAGTCCATACGCCCTTGCGCTTTCCTTTAAATCTCCCAATAATCATAGGGTATTTCAGAGGTTCCAAGCAAGCATGACGGATGTCCGTTTTTACCACCTGACCGTGAAGCGCCTTGAACAGGCGCTGCCCGAAATCGTGACCAAGGCGCTGGAGCGCAAATACCGCGTACTGGTTAAGGTGGGCTCCCGCGAGCGGCTGGAGGTGCTGGACACAGCCCTTTGGACTTATGACCCTGCCAGCTTCCTGCCGCATGGCTATGTGAAGGACGGCACCGAGGCCGACCAGCCTGTTTTCCTGACTGATGACGATGTAAACCCGAACAACGCCAATGTATTGATTTTGACGGATGGCGCGGCATCGGATGATGTTGGGCGTTACACGCTCGCCTGCGAAATATTTGACGGTAATGACGACGACGCGGTTCAGGCCGCGCGTACGCGCTGGAAGCAATATAAAGAACAAGGCCATACAATCGCCTATTACCAGCAGGGAGATGGCGGCAAATGGGAACAGAAAGCATAACAGGGGATTTCACATGACGATGAAGAAAACGGTCGCCGCGTTCTTTGTGATTGCGGCTTTTTCATTCACGGGCGGCTTTATCGGGCAGGCGGTCTTTGCGCCGAAAGATGCTGATGCGCAAGGCCAGTCCGATAGCTATTTCGCGCTAAGGGACGCCAAGAACGCCAAGGGCATCACCACCTATGTGAGCGACGGGCAGCCCGGGCAGGTTTTTTACGGCGAAAACGGGCAGATGAGATTGCAGATGGGCACGTATAACGGCGCAGGCGAGCGCGGGTTGCCGCTGCTGGCGCTGTCCGATAACACAGGGCATATCCGCCTGCTGTTCCGTCTTGCGGGTGAAAATGAATCGCCCGTGATGATCATGAAAGATAAATCCGGTCGCGACCGTGTCGTGATGGGGCTGCAACTGGGTGGCGCGGAGCAGGAGCCATTCCTGAGCATCACCGACATCAATGGCAAGAGCCAGAATGTCTTCGGCAGTTACCGCTAGGCCTTAGCGGCAGGGAAATGCGCGGGCGAAGGAGGCTGCGACCGCGGGTTCAGCTTCTTCATTCATGCGCTCTGGAAATATTTCGGCAAACGACCGGAACACATCCACATATTGCTGGCTGCGGATGCCCGCGTGGTTGCAGGCGCGTTGTCCTGCAGCTGTGCCTGTCGCCAGCATCTGGTCGGCAACGGCGGTGATGTATCCCGCGCAATAGCCGTAATCGACATCATGTTCGCTGCTGCACATGCGCATCAATTCGCCGGCGGTCAGGCGGTCGGCGGCCGATTGCGCGGGCGCGGGCATGGATAGCGATAACAGGGCAGCTGTGACAAGGGCGAGGGGCAGGCGCATGACGAACCTCCGGCAAAGGGCGTGATGCATCAAAGTAAAAGACCCGCCTGATATGATCAAGCGGGTCTTTTAAAAGTGTATCCGGCGTCTATCAGTTGTGCGTTGCTACTTTCGTCGGTACGGCAGAAGCGACAGCGGCTGCAGCGGGCTGCAGAGATTGCGCAAAGGTTCCGTCGATTTTCGCGATATTCGCCTTGAATTTTTTCAGGTCCTTGCCCGCAAGCGAGCTGCCGCCGGCCAATTTCACGGAAGCAGGGTTGATCTGCTTGCCGCCCATCAGGATTTCGTAATGCAGGTGCGGGCCGGTTGAACGACCGGTGGTGCCGACATAACCGATAACCTGCCCCTGCTTCACGCGGGAACCGGCCTTCACGCCGGCCTTGAAGCCGTTCATGTGGGCATAAGCTGTTTCCAGACCTGCGCGGTGGCGGATACGGACATAATTGCCGTAGGACGAGAACTTGCCCGCCTTTTCCACGACGCCGTCACCGGCTGCGTAGATGGGGGTGCCGCGGGGAGCGCCGAAATCGATGCCCTTGTGCATTTTGTTGTAGCCCAGCACCGGATGGCGGCGGAACCCGAATTTAGACGTGATGCGCGCACCGTCGATCGGCGTTTTCATCAGGGGCTTCTTCACCGACTGACCCGTCTGGTCGAAATATTCGACGTCGCCGTTGCCGCCTTCAAAACGGTAAAGGGGCAGGATGCGGCCGGACAGCGCGAGTTTCGCATAAACGATCTCGCCCTTGTTCGGCACAACGCGACCGTCATCGGTCACATATTGTTCGTACATGACGTTGAATGAATCGCCGTTGTGGATGTCGCGCTGGAAGTCGACGCCCATGGAATACATCTTGATGAGTGAAAGGATGACGTTATCGGGCACGCCTGCTTCTTTTGCATCGACATACAGCGAACTGTCGATCTTGGCGTGGTACGCCTTCATTTCGCGGTGGACGGTTTTTGCTTCGGCATTGACCATGAAGCTGCCGTCTGCATCGCGGTTGACGACGAGCGAGTTCACGGAGTCGCGTTCAATGCGCAGACCGACGAATTTGGGATCCGCAATCGCGGGGTCTTTGTGGAAGAACACGGTTACCTGGTGCGCCGGGTTGAGGTCGCGGGGGTCATAGACCTTGCGCAACGCCTGGATCGCGCTGTATGCGTCGTCACGGGGGACATCGTTTTTAACGAGAAGATCCATCAGCGTATCGCCCTTGCCGACATGAAGTTTCTTTTCGTTATCAAAGATTTCCTTGAGGTCGGTGCTGGCCTCCAGAAGCTTGGTGATACCCGACTGTATATAGGACAGCTGGCGTTCCAGTTTCGGCTGGGGGGCTGCTGCGATCACCACCTGCGGCTTGGCGGCCGATTCTTCGGTCGATGCGAACTGGTAGGACGGCTGCGCGGGCTTTGCGTCGAACGCGTCTTTCAGGTTCAGAACTTCGTAGCCGCGCGAAGAGGGAGCAACGGCGGTGGCTGCAGCCACAACAGTATTGACGGGCGCAACAGCGGTTGTTTCGCCGGACGGCATAAAGCCATATGCAGCGGAAAGGACAACGGCGGAGAGGATGATGTGGCGCAGGCCGAAACGGCGCTTGCGGAACATGCGGGCACGAGGCGATGTGAATTGAAGCAAGTCTTGAACCTTCTTTTCATTAAGCTTGGCGTGAGTGAACACCAGTACGGATGTGTTTGCAAGCTTAGAAGCTGGAATGAGAACGGGTGAGGAACACCTATTTGGTTAACGATGACTGTCATAAATATAATACATTTCGATTATCTATCAAAAAGGAAAACAGGAAATTGATTTCATAATAACTTAACGATGTGTTCCCTTTATGTTTAAATGCCCAAAAATTTTTTCTGCGGGATGTTTTATGGAACGTGTCGCTGGACGTATATTTATAAATGTGTAGGATGCCCCACAGCAATTCAAACAGGTGATTCATAATGAATAACCAGCCCGCCACAGAGGATACCGATTCCATGACGAATGCCCTCCCGCTCATGAAAGGCAAACGCGGCCTGATCATGGGTGTCGCGAACGACCGTTCCATCGCTTGGGGCATCGCCGAGATGGCGCACAAGCACGGCGCGGAACTGGCCTTCACCTTTCAGGGCGACGCTTTGGAAAAACGTGTGCGTCCACTGGCTGAATCCGTGCAGTCGAAAATTGTTGTGCCCTGCGATGTCACCAACCACGAAAGCATCGATGCGACTTTCAAGGCGGTGGAGAAGGAATGGGGCGAACTTGATTTCGTCGTTCACGCAATTGCCTATTCGGACAAGAACGAACTCGATGGCATGTACCTGAACACCACGCGCGACAATTTCCTGAAGACGATGGATATTTCCGTCTATTCCTTTACGGCAGTGGCGCAGCGCGCCGTGCCGCTCATGAAAAAAGGCGGCAGCCTGATCACCATGACCTATCACGGCGCGGAGCGCGTCATGCCCCATTACAACGTGATGGGCGTAGCGAAAGCGGCGCTGGAGGCTTCCGTGCGCTATCTTGCCAGCGACGTGGGCAAGAACGGCATCCGCGTGAACGCGATTTCGGCAGGCCCCATCAAGACGCTCGCCGCATCCGGCATCGGCGATTTCCGCTATATCCTGAAATGGAACGAATTGAATGCGCCGCTGCGCCGTAACGTGACGACCGAAGATGTGGGCGGCGCAGGCTTGTTCCTGCTCTCCGACCTCGGCGCGGGCGTCACCGGCGAAATCATGTATGTCGACAGCGGCTACAACACGATCGGCATGGTCGCGGTGGATAGCGCGAAACAGACCGCCGAACTGCTGCAAGGCATTTCGGGTTAATGTCAGCCAGCACCTACGGCAGCCTGTTCACCTACACGACATGGGGCGAAAGCCACGGGCCGGCGATTGGCTGTGTTGTCGATGGCGTGCCGCCGCAAGTCGAACTGAGCGAAACCGACATCCAGCATTTCCTTGACCGCCGCAAACCCGGCCAGAACCGCTTCACGACGCAGCGTCAGGAAGAAGATAAAGTCAAAATTCTGTCCGGCGTCTTCGAAGGCCGCACAACCGGTACACCCGTCAGCCTGCTGATCGAAAACACCGATGCAAGGTCAAAGGACTATTCCGAGATCAAGGACAAATACCGCCCCGGCCATGCGGATTTCACTTATGATGCGAAATACGGCTTCCGCGATTATCGCGGTGGTGGCCGTTCATCCGCGCGCGAAACGGCAAGCCGTGTTGCGGCAGGCGGCGTGGCGCGCAAGGTTTTGCAATCGCGCCTCGGCAATCACATCGCCATCCGCGCAGGTGTCGTGCAGGTCGGCCCGCATAAAATCAACCGCGACAACTGGGACTGGGCGCAGGCCGCTGAAAACCAGTTCTTCACGCCCGATGCCGCGATCATTCCGGTATGGGAAGAATTCCTTGATAAAACCCGCAAGGCCGGTTCCAGCGCGGGCGCGATTGTCGAAGTGGTCGCCAGCGGTTTCCCCGCAGGACTCGGCGCGCCACTGGCGGATAAGCTCGATGCCGATCTTGCGAAGGCGATGATGGGCATCAATGCGGTGAAGGGCGTAGAAATCGGCGCGGGATTTTCTTCCGTCGAAATGGGCGGCGAAGTGAATTCTGACCAGATCCGCATCGAAGACGGCAAACCGAAATTCATGTCGAACAATGCGGGCGGCATCCTTGGCGGCATTTCCACCGGGCAGGAAATCGTTGTGCGCATCGCGTTCAAACCGACCAGTTCAATTCTTACGCCCATGCTGACAATCAATAAACAGATGGAAGAAACCGAGATCGTGACGAAGGGCCGCCATGACCCCTGCGTCGGATTGCGCGGGGCACCCGTTGCGGAAGCGATGATGGCGCTGGTGCTATGCGATCACCTGCTGCGCCATATCGCGCAGACTGAAAAATAATTCCGAGTCAGATCAGGTTCTTGGGCGCATCTGTTGATGTTTCGCCGAATCGGGGAATCCCAAGACTCTGGGATTAAACGCGAATTTTTTTACGGACTCTCCATAACAAAAAACGCCGCGTTGCGGCACACTGTCGTTAAATAACTGAATTTAAATGAAAATAAGGCTGTGGATAACTGCCTGAAAAAACGATTCGACTCTTATCCACAGATTCGCGATGCTTTCACTCAAGGAAAAGGCCGTTCGGTTTTCCAAACGGCCTCTCCCTTAATACTTCGCTTCGATGATATTGCCCCAAGTGTTTCCGCACTTGGGGCTTTTTTTTGTCTGTGGTGTCTTGATCTGCAAACGAGACTAGCCCCAATTTATTTATCGTTCAATGCGGAATGTTGGGATAGACTGCAAAAAATTTCATCGCATTTCCGAAAGGTTGCTGTCATGGCCGAGCAAGTGAAAGTCAAGAAAGAGGGTGGCTTCTTCGCGGGCCTCTGGAATCTTCTCAAAGGCTTTTTGCTGATGATGGGTTTCTCTTTCTTCATCCTTGTCATCATGATCGGTGTTGCCGTCGGCCGCGCGATGGACGACAAGCCCGCAGAGCTGCCGTCTAAAATTCTGCTCACCTACACCTTCAAATCCGGCATCGGCGAAAAACTGCCGAAGCCTTCGATCACGCAACCCTTCGTGCATACCACCTCGACATTGCGCGAACTGACCGAGGCGCTGGAGGGCGCGGCCAAGGACGACCGCGTGAAAGGCTTCCTTGCAACATTGGAAGATGTGCAGTTCAGCGTGGCACAGGTGCAGGAATTGCGCGATGCCATCGCCCATTTCCGCAAGGCCGGAAAATTCGCCTATATCTTCGGGGAAAGCTATGGCGAGATGTCGTCGGGCATGTCTGATTATTATTTCGCCTCCGCCTTCAGCCAGCTGTGGCTGCAACCGGTCGGCATCGTCGGCATTACCGGCATTTCCGCGCAGGTTCCCTTCGTGAAGGGCACGTTTGACCTTGTCGGCGTGACCGCGCAATTCGGCCATAAGGGCCTCTATAAATCGGCCCCCGAAACATTCACCGCAACCGATATGAGCGCGCCGAACCGCATGGCATTGACCGAAATGATCGGCGACCTGTCGCGCCAGATGGTAAGCGGCATCGCGGAAGCCCGCGGCCTGACGCCGGAAGGCGTGCGCCTGCTGGTCGATAACGCGCCTTATAATGATCAGGATGCCCTGAAGGCAAAACTGGTCGACAAGATCGGCTATCATGACGAAGTGCTGGCGGCCGCGCGCAAGGAAGCGGGCCTTGCCGAAAAAGACGACACTATCGATCTGTCCGATTATTCACCCGAAGCCAAAACCAAGGCGAAGGGCCTGCGCGGCTTCATCGACGAAGTGAAAAAAGAAATCGATAAGGAAGAACAGAAAAAGGCTGGCGGCAAGGGCAAGCCCAAGATCGCGCTTGTGCTGGGTTCCGGGGAAATCGTTTCCTTCGGCGGCGCACATGCCGGTATGGGCGACAGCGGGATAGAGGCGAATGACATCGTCGATGCGTTCAAGGACGCGCGCGAGGACAAGGATGTCGCGGCGGTCGTCTTCCGCATCGACAGCCCCGGCGGCTCGCCGACGGCGGCCGAAACCATCCGCCGCGCCGTGGTCGAAACGCAAAAGGCCGGCAAGCCCGTGATCGTATCCATGGGGGCCTATGCGGCGTCCGGCGGTTACTGGGTCGCAACGCCCGCGGACTGGATCGTGGCGCAGCCCGGCACTATCACCGGGTCTATCGGCGTGTTCGGCGGCAAATTCGTGTTCGCGGATCTGTGGAGCAAGATCGGGGTCAACTGGGTGACAATCTCGGAAGGCGCACATGCGGGCATGTGGTCGTTCAACCGCCTGTTCACCGACGCCGAAATGGCGAAATTCGAAGCGACGCTCGACAATATATATGAAGCGTTTTTGCAGCGCGTTATGCAGGGCCGTAAAATGACCCACGAGCAGGCGTTTAACGTCGCCGAAGGACGCGCCTGGACGGGCGCTCAGGCCAAGGAACGGGGCCTTGTTGACGAACTGGGCGGCCTTGCGCGTGCCATTGAAGTCGCCAAGGAACGTGCGAAGATCGACCCCAAGGATGATACCGAGGTGGAACAGTTCCCCGCCGATGAATCGCCGCTTGATATGCTGCTGGATTTTGCGGGTAAAAAAACGTCTTTGCAGCCCAATCTGTCGATCAGCCCGCAACAGTTGCGCGAAATGATCGAACAACAGGCAAAAGCGCTTCAGTCACAGAACCTGAAAGCGCCGGTGATCGAGATCCGTTAAGCGTCCTAGCTGTTATAACCGTATTTGTCGCGACGCGTGCTGAACGCCTCGCGGTCTGTGTCGCGCATCTGCGACATTACCATGATGCTTTCCGCGCTGATGCGGTGCACGGAGCGGCGGGCATTCGCGTTCGTGTGCGTGTAGCCCGATTGCGGCAGGTCATGGCGGAAACGCGGGTCATCCGACCAGATGATGTCATCCTTGTCGTTCGCGTCGTCGAAAACGGGAAGCACCTGCGCGGCCCTGACGGGGAGGGGTTTGCTTGAATAGTCGGCGGCGGCAGGTGCCTTGATGGAGCGCTTCGCGGTTTCGGTGTGTGAAGCCGAAGTGTCGTGGGTTTTTGCGGGAGCAGTCGTGGTCGAAGGTCCATCGGAGAACTTTTTGTCAAACATGTCGTAAATCTGGTCCAGCGAGCGGGCCTTGCCCGTCGCCTTGTCGTAGAACACGTTCTTGTTCGCGCGCGCCTGCGCGGGAAACAGTTTCGCGCCGATTGCGCTGCCGTCGTAATCGCGGCAGTTGATGAATTTCGTGGCGCCACCCGCGCCCATGAAATGCGCCATGTACATTTCGGTCGAACCAACATCGCCTTCGGTGTTCTTTTGCAGATACACCTTGTTTTCGGCACTATACGCGCCCGCCATCAGGGCTGAAATTTCGGGGTCGTTGCGCAAGGACAGGATTTCTTTGCGGGCGGCGGCATCATCGACGCAGCAGCGGCCGTTTTTCACTTCGATCTTGTCGGCGTAATCACCAAGGCCGAATTTGTCGCCATGCTTCTTGACCATCGACAGCCATGTATCTTCGATAAATTGGTAGAGGCCGGTCGCGGAGGAAGATTTCGACTTGGCGGTCGGGTTAAAACTGCTCTCGGTGGAAGCTTTTTCCATGAGGAAGGTAAAATCTACCCCTGTCTTGCTGCTCGCCTTCTGGACGGCACTAATGACCTGCGGGGATGCAACTCCCTGATATTTTTGGGCAATTTTAGACGATAGCCCTGATAAAAATGATCCCATAACCTAACGCTCCCTGATCTCTGGCCATTTTTGGCCTTCTTTATATGAATAACATTGCAAGCGGTGTGCCAAATGGCCTAACCCCCTGATTTTACGTTAAACGGTATTGTCAGCGGGGGGTGGGGATGGTATAAAATCCATAACCACAAGACATATATAGACGTGAAGGAAGTGCCCATGTCCGCATTCGATGCCGACGAACTGGCGCGCCGTATCGAGGCCGCACGCGATTCAACCGAAGTGGAGGCGCTGTTCGGCCAGCTCTCCGTCCTGCCGCAAAACGACCAGCTGTCGGTCATCAACCGCGTTGAACTGAACATCGTGACCGACTGGCAGCGCACCGCGCCCAAACCGCATGAACTGGCGCAGCTGCGCATGGTGATTGACGCTATCGACCAGATGAAGGGCACCCCAGCGGGCGACATGCTGCGCGCCGACATGGAAAGCGGCATGAAGATCGCGGCAGAAGGGCAGGCGATGGCAGCCATGTTCCGCAAGATCCTCGATTTCAAGGGCGATGCCGCCCATAGCCTTGTGAAGGCTTATGTCGAGGAGGAGCGTAACCAGTCGCTTGACGACGTTGGCACGGCCTTCGGTCAGGCCAAGCTGATGGTGACGGTCGAAGAGCGCGTGCAGCGCGAACGTGCCGCCAATATGCCGCCCCCCACCAACAACCCCCGCCGCCCCTATCGCGGCGGTTCATTCGACCTTTAACAGCAGGAGATTTGCCCATGACCGCATTCAACGCTGACGATTACATCCGCCGTCTTGGCTCTATCGGCAATCCCGACGGCATCGACAAACTTTTCAACGAAATCGCCAGGCTGCCTGAAGACAACGCGCGCGCGGCATTGATTTCCATCGAACGCGCCATCGTGCATGACTGGCAATCCAGCGCGCCCAACGCCGAAGAACTGGCGCAGCTGCGCGAAGTTGTCGATGTGGTTGACGAACTGAAAGGCACTGAAGAGGGCAAGGCGATCCGCGATAAAATGGACAGCGTCATGGGCGGCCATTCGGACGCGACCCGCACCCTGTCGCGCATCTTCGCCAATGTGGCGGAACAGCGCGGCGACAACGCACATCCGCTGGTGAAGCTGTACGTCGAAGAGGAAGCCCGCATCCCGCTGGATGAAATCGACAGCGGCTTCGGTCAGGCAAAACTGATGGTAGCGGTCGAAGAACGCGTCCAGACGCTGGTCGCACGCCCCGCGCAAAAACCTGCTCCCGCCCCGAAAAAAGGCGGCTCGTTCGATCTTTAATTGGCGATATTCATAAAGCATCCCGCACGGGGGCTTTATATATGTGCTTAAAATGTTAATATTCCGGCAGCCCTTTAAAAGGCTGCCGGAATTTTTTTGTGGAGTTGTCCAGATGTACACCGCACCGCTGAAAGACATGCGCTTCGTTCTCGATGAAATTGCAGGGATGGAAGAAATTTCTGCCCTGCCGGGGTATGAACATGCCAGCGCCGATGTGGTGGAAGCTGTGCTGGCCGAAGCCGCGCGTCTGGCGGGTGAAGTCTGGGCGCCGACCAACAAAAACGGCGACCTGCAAATGTCGAAACTTGCGGGCGAAACGGTGAAGACGCCGGACGGATTTAAAGACGCCTATACCCAGTTCGCGCAAGGCGGCTGGACGGGCGTCACCTGCGCCCCCGATCATGGCGGTCAGGCGCTGCCCCATGCGATTGGCATGGCAGTCGGCGAAATGTGGCAGGCGGCGAACCTTGCCCTGTCGCTCTGCCCCCTGCTGTCACAGGCCGCAATTGAGGCAATCGAGGTGCTGGGCACGCCCGCCGACAAGGCGAAATACCTGCCGAAAATGATTTCCGGCGAATGGACAGGCTCGATGCACCTGACCGAACCGCAGGCAGGGACCGACCTTGCCGCCATCCGCACCGTTGCGAAAAAGAACGGCGACCATTATCTGATGAAGGGTCAGAAAATCTTCATCACCTGGGGCGAACATGATTTCACCCCGAACATCATCCACCTTGTGCTGGCGCGCATCGACGGCCTGCCCGAAGGCAATGACGGGCTTGGCCTGTTTATCGTGCCGAAATTCATGGTGAATGACGATGGCAGCATCGGCAAGCGCAACGATGTGCGCGCCGTGTCGCTGGAACATAAACTGGGCATCCATGGATCGCCCACCTGCGTCATGATGTATGGCGAACACGAAGGCGCCGTATCGTACCTGATCGGCCAGCCGGGTCAGGGTTTACGCAACATGTTCATCATGATGAACAACGCGCGTTTGGGCGTCGGCCAGCAGGGTGTCGCCCTGTCTGAGGCCGCTTACCAGCACGCGCTGCAATACGCCAAAGACCGCGTACAGGGCATGAAACTGGGCGATAAATCCGGCAAGCGCGTCGCCATCATCGAACATCCTGATGTGCGCCGCATGTTGCTGACCATGAAATCGAACACCGAAGCCTCACGCGCGCTGGCATATTACGCCGCCGGCATGATCGACCGTTCGCGCCATGCGGGCGACGAAGCGGCGAAGACGGCGGCGGCAGCGCGCCTTGACCTGCTGGTGCCGCTGGTGAA
>JBBRVE010000062.1:0-17864 GCA_038247245.1 Bdellovibrionales bacterium
AAAACGGCCGTGCCGGCATCGAGGATTTCATCGCCAAGATGGTCGCCGAGCGCGGCTGGAGCGCGGCTGCGCCCGAAAACGGCATTGTTCTGTCCGTTGAAAAAGACAACACCAACTGGACATTCGAGCCCGCAGGCCAGATGGAACTGGGCGGCGCGCCGCTGAAAAACGTGCACCAGAACGCCGATGAAACCGGCCGCACGATCAAGGAATCCGTCGCGGTCACGGCCGAACTGGGGTACGGCATGCTGGCGATGGGTTTCCATCCGACGCATTTGTCCAAGGACCTGCCGCTGATGCCGAAATCGCGTTATCAGGCGTTGTTCGACTGGTTTGCGGAGAAAAAATTCCCGACCGCCGCCGATGTGGCGTCATCCACCTCGACCGTGCAGGTCAACCTCGGCTATCAATCTGAATCCGACATGGTCAAGATGCTGCGCGTATCGCTGTCGCTGCAGCCGATCGCGGTGTCGATGTTCGCGACGTCCCCGTTTGAAAAGGGCGAATTGTCGGGCTATCAATCCACCCGCAGCCACAAACTGCACAAGAGCATGGGCGGCCGCTACGGCTTCATGCTGCCGATCGCCTTCGATGACGGTTTCGGTTTTGAAATGTTCACCGATTACGCGCTGAACACCATGCCGATGCTGGGCGTGTACAAAGGCACCAACTTCCTTGATGCCAAGGGCGCAATGTTCCAGGATTTCATGGACGGCAACCTCGGCATCCTGCCCGGCCAGCGCGCCAATATCGGCGACTGGCAGAACCATTTGAACACCATCTGGCCGGAAGTGCGCGTGCGCCGCTTCCTTGAAATGCGCGGCACCGATGTGGGCCCGCAGGAAATGATCAAGGCTTTGCCCGCATTCTGGGTCGGCCTGCTGTATGATAAGCAATCGCTCGACGCGGCCTATGAAATGGTCAAGGACTGGGACAATCAGGACCGTGACTTCCTGCGCAGCATGACGCCGGGGCATGGCATGCAAACACCGTTTATGGGCACAACCGTGCAGGAAATCGCCAAGAACGCGCTGGCGCTGTCCGAAGAAGGCCTGAAACGCCGCGCGGTGCTGAACGCGCAGGGGCAGGACGAAACAGTCTATCTGGAACCCCTGAAGGAAATCGTTTCCAGCGGCCGCAACTGGGCGCAGCGCCTCGAGGAAAAATTCCTGGGCGAATGGAAGGGCGACATCAACCGCGCCTTCACCGAAATGAACTACGCCAACAACCCGTCGGTGCTCAAGATGGGCAACGGGTTGACGCAGGCCGCCAACGCCAACGTCGTGACCGCAGCCCCCAAAAAACTGGTGCTGCCCGGCGACAAGGATTTCAAAATCCCGGGCAAGTAAGTTTCGGGAAGAACAAAAAACCCCGCAAGGTTCTTGCGGGGTTTTTTGTTGGTGAATGGCCATCCGGTTGCCGTTTACATTTGTTTTGGTTGAAATCCTGCCCCGTAGGGTTCGCAGAGCATATAGGACAAAATGGACTTATGCGCGGTTTCGCTCCGCTTGACCTCTTCCAGTTGCTCCTTTAGGTGCTGCGCCAGCTCGCGCTCGCTCACAATCCCGAGCAGCCGTTTCCTGTCAAATCGGTTCACGACGGGCATATAGCGATAACCCCGCCGGAGCATGATCGCAGCGGCGTCCTCGATCGTGATGTCGTCATCGAATGTTTCCGGGTTCGGGATCATGACGTCAGCAACCAGCATGTCATCCAGATATTTTTTTATATTGGTGGGGTGAACCAGTTTGTCAAAACTGCGCGCAAACATGTGTCTCAGGATGGCGCGTTCCGTCAATAGACCCGAAAGGTTTCCTTCTTCGTCCAGCACGCCGGTGGCGCCAAGGTCAGTCTCCTGCAACAGCGGCAAGATAATCTTGACGTAGTCCGTCTCGAAAAACGAAGGGCAAAACCGCCGTGTTACAATGTCTCCAAGGTTCTTTACAGGCATGGTGCCATTTGCATTGGCTGCGATCATTCTCATGGCTTAACTCCTTTCATGGGCACGAGAAAAACAACAACTTTTCGTTCAGGGCGCACGCCCATCAAGCGTGTCGCTCTTTCTAAAATTATCTACGATTCGTCTTTAAAAATGGATTAAAAAAAATTATCAGAAAATAAATGCCTGAAAATATTTGATTATTTTGCGACAACAAAGCTGCATGAATTAATGATCAACCAACAAAAAGCCCCGCAGAAACCTGCGGGGCTTTTTGTTGTCTTGCGCCCAGATGTTACGGGCGGAAAGCTGCGGGTTTTTTGCCGAGGTTGAGAGCGACGGAGCCTGCCTGCGGTGTACCCACGATTTTGCCGATGGCTTCCTGAATGGACTCCGCCGTGCCGCTATAGATCGCCTGGCGCGTGGCGGATATTGCGGTCGAGGACATCATCATTTTTTCCGGTGTCGTCATGTTTTCCATGACATTTCCGTTATGCTTGCTGGCCTCTTCCCTTATCATCTTCTTGATGTGCTTGTGCTGGTGTTCGGTCAGGTTGCTGGCTTCTTCGGGTGTCATGCCTTTCTGAATGTTTTCGAATATGAAGATTTGGCCCAAGCGGACTTCGTGTTCTTTCAGGCCGCGTTTGTAACCCATGCGGCCAAGCGCGCCGCCTTCCTCGAACGATGCCGCAGCGCGGGACGCTTCGTCCATCTCGAAAGCGTTATTCATATCCAGCGGGTTGACTGTTTTGGCAACCGCCGCCGCTGCGGCAGGGGCCGCTGTTTCCATCGCAATCGCGGAAACGCCGGTGGTGGTCGCCATTGCAGCGGCAGAACCTGTTGCAGAAGGTGAACCGGAACCGACCGCGTTTGCCGACGGCTTGATATCGTCCGCGCCTTTGTTAGTGAGTATGCTGCCCGCAAGCGACACCATGGGGGCCGCTTCCTGTTCCAGCTCGGCAAGCGCGTTTTCGACGGCATCGCCAATCTGTACGCTGATTTTCAGTACGCCTGCGCCTTGTTTCTCCAGTCCCGCCATAAGAGGTATGACAGCGCCGCCTGTAGCCAGCGTGATCGTGCCTTTCGCCATGTCGAACAGGTCGCCGGCGATTGTTTTATAATTGCCGTTCGCGTATTCGTAACCGTATTGATCGTAAGTACCGCCGTAGGCGTCGCGATAGCTGCCGCCCATGACATAGCCGCCGAACAGGTCGGCTTCCTGCACGCCCTGGCGCGTTTCGCCGTTGTCGGGGCGGGACTGGTTTCGCATGTACGCGTCGTAGGTCATGCCGCCGAAGAACGCTGCGCCGACTTTTTTCGACGGGTCTTCCTGCGCGGTTTCGAATTGCGATGCCGCGAATTCCTTCGCGTAAACCTTTTCTTCTTCCGCGCGGCGGGTACGGATCATCAGGATGGCTTCGGCGTCGCTCATGCGGTCATTGCCGCGAAAGCGCGAGCGCACGAATTCAACGTCGCCGGAAAGGATAGCGGAGAAAAGGTCTGAGTCGACCGAGCCCAGATCCAGCGGCTTGCTCGCCGAGATAAAGATGCCCTTGGAAGCAGGTTCCTGCGTTTCCGTTTTCTCGGTCATATTCTGCCCTTTATTACCGTCTTTTTCGTCCAGAAAAGTCCCCATAACCAAACTTTCTGAAAATTTATGTCTGACATAATACTATCATGGTTGTCATAGTGCGTGAAAGAGGATGCTTTTTTACTGTTTAATATCAGTATGTTATGAGCAAATTATTTTAGGGAAAAGTGATACGGTAACTAAATTAGTTAACGCGCTAAAAACCCGCAATAAGCGGGCTGTTTTTAGGCGTATACGCGCCCATTAAAGGGATTGGCGCGATTCTTTTTCGGGTAAAAGGTTAACGCTGGCGGCGGGCGGAAATCAGCCGAATTTCGGCGGTTTCGGCTTGGCTTGCGGAGCCGGCACGATGCTCAGCTTGACGGCGATCTCGCGCTTGGCGGCTGCGTATTCGTGTTTCAGGCGCGTGGCCAGTTCGGCGACACTCGGGATGTCATTTATATGGCTGACGGTTTGCCCCGCCGCCCAGACATGTTTCCACGCCTTCGACTTTTCGCCGGGTGCGGGCACGATGCGGGGCGCGCCTGCGCCTTCCTTGCGGATTTTTTCAGGATCGAAGCCTTCCTTGACCATGCTGTCCTTCAGGAAGTTCGCGGGCTGCGCGGTGAAGGCGGAGGTATATATAATGTCGCTGGCCGTTGAGTCGACGATCATCTGTTTATAGGCGGGGTCGGCGCGCGACTCTTTCGTGGCAAGGAAGCGCGTGCCCATGATGGCGAAATCCGCGCCGATGCTTTCGGCGGCGGCGATGTCACGGCCCGTCGCAAGGCCGCCCGCCAGCGCAATCGGGCCATCGAAAATACGGCGCAATTCATTGACGAAAACGAAGGGGTTCATGGTGCTGCCCTGACCGCCGCCGCCCGCCGTGATGGCGATGAGGCCGTCGGCGCCCGCGTCGATGGCGCGCTTCGCTTCGTCCAGATTGGCGACGTCATGCAGCACGATGCCACCATAGGCGTGGATTTTTTCGATCTGTTCGCGGCTGGCTTCCGCCGATGCCATCACGATCGGCACGCGGTGCTTGATCACAACGTCAAGGTCGGCATCGATGCGCGGGTTTTTGTTGAAGATCAGGTTGGCGGCATAGGGCGCGATTTTGGCGGCGGGGTTCGCCAGTTTCATCTGCGCAATGCCGCTGTCGATTTCGGTTAGCCAGTCGTCATAGCCTTGCGTGGTGTATTGCCCGAAGGCGGGGATCGACCCGACAAAGCCCTCCCTGACGGAGGCCAGCACTAGTTCGGGTACGGAATTGAGGAAGAGGGGTGCAACAATCAACGGCAACGACGTTGCGTCTTTCAGTCGTTCGGTAACCGTCGTGTTTGCTGCCATGCAAAAACACTAACGGGATTATGACATGTCGTCAAACGATTCCTCGCATCAGGCGAACATGCCCGCCAGCGCCAGATATTGCAGCGATGTTTTGTAATAAACGAAAAGGCGTTTCTGGAACGGATAGAGCGTCCAGACCTTCAGGCTCTGCGCGGGCTGCCAGCCGTCGCCCAGGCGGAATTTGTTCGACGTGACCAACGTGCCGGGCTTCAGCTCCTCGTGCAACTTTTTGCCCAGCTTGTCGAGCTGGTAGAAGAACAGCACCACCGCACCGGCGTCGCGGATGTCGTGCGTGAACACGTCGGTGTTTTTGTAATCGAGGTTGTCGATCTTCAGCCGCTTCTTCATCATCATCGACCATTCATACGAAGGTTTTGAAACTTCAATCCCGATAACGGTCGCCTGCGGCATTTCGCGCGCGATCTGGCGGGCGAATAAACCGTTGCCCGATCCAAGGTCGTAAATGATATACGGCTGCGTGCGGTCGGGGCGGGCGGCTTCGTGTTCGTGAAGCAGCGCGATGATTTTTTTACGGATGGCGGGGGCGGTGCGGATGTTGGGGATGCCGCGGTTGAACACCAGAATGTTCACGTTCCAGAGCAGCAGGAACAGCGCCAGCGTGAACAGGCAATCCAGAAACAGCTCCATACCCAACCGCAATCCCCAAAAAATGAAACGCCGCCTTTCGATTATAATCGAAAAGCGGCGTCACACGGTCAATTTATTTCCAGCTTACTTCCATTTCACGGGCTTGGGATTCAGCGTGTCGTTGCCCATCTGGTGCCAATAGGGGTAAACGGGCGTTTTCGCCGATGCATTGTCCAGCAGTTCTACCTGTTCCCTGCTCAGGTTCCAGCCGACGGCGGCAAGGTTCTGCTTCAACTGTTCCTCGTTGCGCGCGCCCATGACGATGTTGGAAATGCCGGGGCGTTGCAGCAGCCAGTTGAGCGCAACCTGCGCCACCGTCTTGCCGGTGTCCTTTGCCACGATATCGAGCGCATCGACGACGGTGTAGAGGTATTCGTCGTCAACCTGCGGGCCGTTTTCAGCGCCACCATTGGCGATGCGGCCTTCTTTGGGCTTTTCACCACGACGGATCTTGCCGGTCAGGCGTCCCCAGCCCAGCGGGCTCCAGACCATTGTGCCGAGCCCCTGGTCGAGATTGGCGGGCATGATTTCCCATTCGTAATCGCGGCCGATCAGTGAATAATAACCCTGATACGACACATATTTCGACCAGCCGTATTTTTCCGCGACGTTCTGCGATTTCACGATCTGCCAGCCGGAAAAGTTCGACGCGCCGATATAGCGGATCTTGCCCGCCTTGACCAAATCATTCAGCGTCGACATGGTTTCTTCGACCGGCGTCACGCCATCAAATCCATGCATGAAATACAGGTCGATGTAATCGGTGCCAAGGCGCTTCAGGCTGTCATCACATTGTTTGATCAGCTGGTGGCGCGACGAACCCTGATCGTTCGGGCCTTCGCCCATCGGGAAGGTCGCCTTGGTCGCGACCAGAACCTTGTCGCGGCGGCCCATGATAGCGCCGCCCAAAACTTCTTCGGATGCGCCGCCGGAATAGATATTGGCGGTGTCGAAAAAATTCATGCCGGCTTCAAGGCAGACATCGACCAGCCGCGTCGCCTCGGCAACATCGGTTGCGCCCCATTTGGCGAAGAACTCTCCCTTGCCGCCGAAGGTGCCTGTGCCAAGGCTGAGGACGGGGACTTTGAGGCCGGAGCGGCCCAGCTGGCGGTGTTCCATGGCGGATGTTCCTTTGAAAATCTGGTGAGGGTCTAGGTCGCCCTTAACCTAGGAACATGCGCGGTGAAGTCAACGGGCGTGGCGGGTTTAAATTTTTGCCATATTGCGACTGAAGCGCGCGCGGGTGGGAGCGGTGACGGGTTTGTCGGTCGACAGGCCGGTTTGCAGGAAAGTGCGCATCGCCTGTTTTTCGTTTTCCGCGCGGCGGCGGGTGTCGACATCCTCCAGCACTTTTTCGATCATGCCGATGGCGTCGTCTTCGTCCTGCTGGCGGTTCGCTATCTGCGCCGACTGCTTGCGCTGGTTATCGAGCGCGATCAGGGCAAGCCGCGTTTCCTCGCGCGTGCCGTTGGCAAGGCCGATCATTTTGGCTTCCGATTTCTGCATCAGGTTGAAAACGTCCGTCAGCGGCTTGTTATCCGCCATAATGCTTTCCATCATTGCGCGCTCGCCCGCCGCGCGGTCACGCAAGACCTTGATGCCCATGCGCGCTGAACCGTCTGCGCCCGTGTTCACGGCCTCGCCGTTTTTCAGCACCAATTCCATCACGCCCTCGATATTTTTCAGCAGCGTCGAATTGGCAACCTTGTCGAATTCTTCCTTGATGGTGTCCAGCTGGATTTTCTGGTTGCGCTTGAATGTCGCATATTGCGACGCGAATGCGCTGTTGCCGCTGACGGCGAACGAAATTTTTGCGATCTTTTCCACCTCTGGCAGCGCCTTGTCCTGCAGCATGAGCGTGATTGTGTTGTCGGTGGTCATGGCATCACCTGCATTTTGCGGAAACGCGCGGTTTTGGGGGCGGTAACGGGCACGCCTGTCACAAGGCGCGTTTTCAGATGTTCGCGCAGTATCTGCTTTTCCGTTTCGCTTTGCTGATAGCTTGCGATCGCGTCCAGCATGAACGACGCCTCGTAAAGCGTTTTGCCCGCTTCATGGTAATGCTGTGCCGGAAACCTGACATCGCCTTGATCGCTGAGGTCACGGATCATCCTGCGCGATTCTTCGCGTATGATCATGGGCAGCTTGCGTGCTTTACCCTCCGCTTCCTCTAAAATCGTGTAAATTTTCCGCAGCCGCGCATTCGGCGACAGCATGTCATCATGCGCTGCTTTTTCTTCCGCAAGCTGGCGCGCCAGCGTCACGATCTTCACGCGCAGCAGGGAATTATCACCGGCATCCGCAGCCATGCCCGCAACATCAATGTCGGCAGCCAGCGCCTTGACATCCGCTGCAAGCGTCGAGCTGTTCAACCGCTTGAACGTTTCATTCAATCCCTGCACGGCGGTGTGATATTCGCGCTTGAAATCGAAATAAGCGGCCAGATAACGCACCTTGTCACTTTGCAGGTTGCGTTCCGGTAAAAGCGCGTCAAGCGCCACGGATATTTTCGCCACGCGCTGCACATCCGTCAGGTCGGTGTTCAGCAGCATATCGGCGAAATCTTGCTTCGTCGTCATGGCTGCACCTGCGGCTTGCGGCGGAAACGCGCGGTTGCGGGGGCGGTCATGGGCTTGGCGGTGGCGGGGCGGCCATCCAGATACTGGCCCAGTTCGGCCTGCGCCCTGGTTTGTTTACGGTCCTGCGCGGATACCGTTTTTTCCAATGCCTTCTGCGCGATATCCAGGTAATTGTCGCGGTGTGCGGCGGCGGCCTGTTCCAGACGGTCGAGCGTGCCGCGGTCCAGCAGCTTGTCACTCGTCTGGCGCGATTGCGTGCGGCGGTCTTCGGGGAAGCGGCGCATGCCTTTTTCGGCCATCTTGATGCCGTTCATGGCTTGCGTCATGGCAACGCGCTCCACATCCAGCTTCGATAACAGTTTTGCTTCGGCGGCAACCTTTCCCGACATGTCGTCGAGTGCAGATTTTACCGCATCTGCGTCGAATTTGGGGCTGTCCAGCAGGCTGTCGATTTTTTTATACAGGCTGACGATGTCGCCGTTCTGCAGCTGCGCCTGTATCGCGGCGCGGTGGTCGTCAACGGACTTGTCCCATTCGGCGCGGAATTCGCGGTAGGCGGCTTTTTCGGAGGCGCCGGCGTTATACAGCGCGGCTGCGTCGGTGGCGCGCTTCACGCTGTCCTTGACGGCATCGTTGAAAATATCGCGGTAGGTTTGCGCGGTTGCGGTCATGGCTGCGGCGCGCCCCTGCGCCTGAAGCGGGCGGTTGCGGGGGCAGTGACGGGGGCTGATGTGCCAAAACCGGCGCTGAGATACGTGTGAAAGTCCTGCAGTGTCTTTTGCGCCTGCGTCTGTGCGTCTGCATTCAGGTTTTCGATGCGGCGTGTGGCGTCATCCTTGATGCGTGCAAAGCTGGAATTGCGCCCGCGCCGCACGCGGTCGATGCTGCCCGTCTGTGATGAATCCTGCAGTTCTTGCAACATGGCGCGGGTACCGGCGGCGGTCCAGTTGACAAGGTTTTCAATCTTGCCCTCTGCCACCGCCAGCGCGCCAAAGGCCTTGCGCAGCAGGTCTTTTTCGGCCGAATGATCGCGTGTCGCCTGTTCGTTATCGTTGACCTTGGCGGTTAGTGCCGCGAGGCCGGCCGCGATGGCATCCGCATCCTGCGGCATGTTGCGCTGGAAATTATCCAGTGATTTTTCAAGGTCGGACTGGGTCAGCAGCACTCCGGTTTGCGCGGCATGGGCATCATAGCGTTGCTGCCACCGGCGGCGGAACACGTCATAGGCCGAATGCGCGGCGTTATTGTCGTTGTGCGCCTGCGCAATGCGTTGCCCCTGCGCGGTCGTTGCCAGCGTCGCGTCGTTCAGGATATCGTCGAAAAATTGCGCGCTGACGTTCATGGCGTTTTCTTGCGGAATTTTGCGGTCGGGGGTGCGGCGGTGGGTACGGCGACGCCGGCGCGCGATTTCAGGTAATCGTCGAACGCCGTCTTCTTGGCCTTTTCGGTATTCTCGATTTCTATCGCGCGCAGCAAACTTTCCAGATCGGTGACCGTCTTTTCCTGCATATTAAAGCCGATTTCCGCGGCGTCCAGCTGGCCGTTGAACTGCATCAAATGCCCTTTGGCGTCTTTCGTGTGGCGCAGCGTTTCGGCATCGAAGCCGTCCATCTTTGCTTCCGCAAGACCAAGGATATTGAAAAGCTGCGACAGTGAATCAAGCTCCGGCTTCAGGCGATCGGTGTCGAATTTTTCCACCACGCGCTGCATCTTGAGCGCTGCCAGTTTTTTCTGCTCCGCCGCCACTTCGGCGGGCGACAGCGCGCCGCCGCGCTGGCCGATCAGGTCCTTCATTTCCGTCAGCTGCTGCGACAGGCGCGACTGGCCCAGCGTAATCGCCTTGGTCATCGCAACGCTGGCGCGGTCGTCATGCTTTTGCTTGAATGACGCATAATCAGCGGCATTCGCGGCGTTGTTGTTGAACGCTTGCGATACCATTTCGGCGCGCTCGGTCAGGCCCAGATGACCCGCAAAAACGATGGCTGCGTAATCCTTCATATCGGGCCTCCTGCGTTACGGGTGATGTTTGCGGCCCTGCGCGCGCGTTCCAGCGGTGTCATAGCCCGGCTCATGGCTGCACCGTTTTTGGACGGCGGGAAAAGCGGGCGGTTTTCGGCGCGGGGACGTTGGCGTTCATTGCGATGCCTGATTTCAGGTAGGCGGCAAGGTCGTCGCGTTGTTTGCGCAGGCGGATCGATTTTTCCAGTTTCTGCAGCGATTTTTCCAGCGCGTTCAGCGCTTCATCGCGGGCGGGAAGGGCGTCGGATATTTCCCGCAGCTGCGCGGCTTTGTCATCCAGCTTTTCGGCGGCATCCTGAATATTCAGCAGGTTGATATTCGACCAGCCCTTCATTCTCTGCTCGGCGCCGACAAGGATATTGAAAACCTGCTGCAATTCCGCAAGCTCGGTCGCGGTTTTTTCAAGCACGGGCTTGTTCTGCTGCTGGCGCGTACGCAGCGCATCGAGCGCGGCGTGGAGCGGGGTGGTGTCTGTGGTGGCATCGGTTTTCGATGCAATCTCGGCCGCCAGCGCCGTGCCGTCCGCCTGCGATTGCGACAGGTCATAAACATGCTGGCTCATACGGCTGCCCCGTGACACCTGCGTCAGGCGGAAATCGGCATAGGTTTGCGGATTGCCGCTGCTGTTGAACAGATCGGCGATCATCTGCGAACGCTCGGCCGCGGGCGCATTGAACAGGGACATGAGATCGGAATAGTCGGGGGTAGACATGGGACAGCACCTTAATGAACTGTCAGAAACTATACAATAAAATTATGAAAATATGAAGGGGTTATTTTTGAATAAAATCAATACCTTAATTATTCACAAGACGAGCATTTGGCCCGCCGCCCCAATCCTCCAGCCACAGCGCGGGTTTTTCAGCCTTGAAACGCGCGCAGAGGGCGATGCAGTCGCGGGCGGCGGGGCTGGTGCTTGCGTCCATCACAATCACCTCGATGCCCCGTGCGCGCATGAATTTGATGGTTTCATCGGATGACGCGTTTTGTACATCGGCAATTACCACGCGCGGGATGCCGAATTGCGCCATCGTGCCGGTGCACATGAAGCAGGGCTGCAGCGTTGTATACATCGTGGTGTTGTGGCGGTTGGTCATGCGTCCGGCGGCGCGCAGGGCGGCCATTTCGCCGTGGATGGTGGGGTTGCCTTCCTGCACCAGCGCATTGTGACCCGCGCCCATAACCGCGCCCGTATCATTATCGACCAGCACGCCGCCGATGGGGCAGCCGCCTTCGCTGTAACCCTTCAAGGCCTGTTCATAGGCGATACGCATGTATTTTTCATGGTCGAGCGTCATGGGCTTTCCTTTTGTTGCGCTATTTTGACAGGCCAGGCCAGCCGTGAAAAGCAGGGAATTATTCGCGCCGCCGGTGCGTTGGTAATGCGGCAGTTTTGAAAGGAAATTTCACATGCGCCTCATTTTGATCGCTTTCACCTTCGCCCTTGTGGGGCTGACCAGCGCGGTTGTTTTCGCCGATGACGCTGTCAAAAACATCGATATTACCGAGGCCGCCGCCATTGCCGATGCAGCCGCCGTATCCACCATCGTGTCCGCCCTGACCAAGGATGTGACGGCCTGCGCGCAAGTGAACGAACCGCCCGCCGAATGCCAGTGCAAATACAAAGACCAGCTGGGCCAGCTGAAAACCGCCTTTGATGCCGCCATCAGAAAACACCCCGACTGGACGGGCGCTGTCATCAGTTACCGCATGGCAGGCGAAACAGAAGGCAGCAGCGTGTCATTCGCCGGCGTCGCGGAGAAGCTGAAAGTCTGCAAGTAACGGTTATTTATTGACATTTTGTCCGGGTTTTCCGTATATTGCCGCTCTAACGGCATAGAGGAGTAACCCAATGACCGCCTACAACCCGAAGCTTGATAAACTGCTGACCGAATACGCCCTCCATCTTGAAAAGAACGTCGCGGACGCAATCAACCCGCGCGTGCCCGCATCCGCCAGCCTGCTGCGCATTGCATTCCGCACCGTTGTGACGGGCGACCGCTTGCTCACCAAAATCTACGACCAGCTGGGCTGGGAAAAATTCGGCGCCGACCCGTATGAGCGCGGCCGCGAACTCGCCGACCTCGCCGAAAAACACGGCAATACCAAGGCCGCAGCATCGCTGCGCCATTCCCTCAACACCTTCGACAAAATCGCCCGCGCCGCCGAAAGCAAACTGCCGGAAGGCACGGGGACGCTGAAGGTGCTCAGGGAAATCAAAAAACTCAAACTCGGCTAATTTCCGGGGGCTGAGGTTTTGCAGGTGGCTGAAAAATAGACAGAAATTTTTCGGCCGCGAAAACATGCGTCCTTTTTCGGCGGGTTTTCTGCACGTTTCCGGTGCTTGCGACGCACAGCATGGTAAAAAATGTGCTGTGGATTCAAGGGGTTGTAAAACACGATCGGCGCGAAACCGAAAACGTGTTCGTTGTTAAATCAATGGGTTACAGACGCACCATTGTGCCAAATTCCGATACTTTGTCATTCTGAGCGCAGCGAAGAATCCCCCTTGTTCGCCGCACAGAAGGGAGATCCTTCGCTGCGCTCAGGATGACACCCCGGTGAACCGTCATCCCGAGCAAAGCGAGGGATCTCCCCCGTTCTCCACCAAAGATTCCTCAGTCGCTGCGCTCCATCGGAATGACAAATTTCAATCTGATATTATTACGATAAGGCCGCAATTTATTTTGCTGTCATCGTTTGAGTATTTGTATTGCGGGGATTTAGGATGTTGAGGATTAAGCCTGCGAACCTCTGTTTTCGCGATCCATGAAACACATTCGCCGTAAGCCCGCACAAGTCGATATGCAGGGTTACCGTCGTCTAAATCCTTATCGATGTCAGACGCTGCTTTTGCGGTCATCGGGAATGCCATCCCTTCCTCATGGGTACTTTTATCTCTGGCGAATATCAGGGCATTCCCGCGTACTGGCCTGTTCGTAAATTTGATAGTGTCTTGTGACCCGTTAAAAAAGCCAACTTTAAAATATACGTCTTCGATGGCAGTTCGCGGATATTCTATTCCGTCTTTTTTAATGAACTGAAAGTCTTTGAGATAACCGACGTCTCTCAATTCTTGCCAAAAAAGTGTTGTTTCGTCACTGGAAGAGACGCTTGATGGAACGGTCAACTGTTCTGTGATATCTGCTTTGCCGATCATTCCGTCATGATTTTTGTCGCCGGGTAAGCGGTCATGTTTCTTTTTGTATTCTTTAACGGCGTTTGAAATCGCAAGAACTTGCTCGGCTGTCTTTTTCGTTGTTTCTGCTTCTGTTTCAGTAGATGCGTTTGCCGTAGCTGCGACCGCGATGGTGGCGAAAAGAAAGGAAATCAAAAATCTTTTCAAGTCTTCGTCCCGCCCACCGTCAGCCCGTCAATCCTCAACGTCGGTTGCCCCACACCAACAGGCACGCTCTGGCCGTCTTTGCCGCAGGTGCCGACGCCGTCGTCGAGTTTCATGTCGTTGCCGATCATTTTGATTTTGGTGAGCGCGTCGGCGCCGGAGCCGATGAGGGTTGCGCCCTTGACGGCGGGGCCGATTTTGCCGTCTTCGATCAGGTAGGCTTCGGAGGCGGAGAACACGAATTTGCCGGAGGTGATATCGACCTGCCCGCCGCTGAAATTCACGGCGTAGATGCCGTTTTTCACCGATGCAATGATTTCTTCGGGCGTCTTGTCGCCATTGGTCATGACGGTGTTGGTCATGCGCGGCATGACGTGGTCGGCGTAACTTTCGCGGCGGCCGTTGCCGGTCGACTTCACGCCCATCAGACGCGCGTTCATGCGGTCTTGCAGGTATCCGACCAGAATGCCGTCCTCGATCAGCGTGGTGCGCTGGGAGGGCGTGCCTTCGTCATCAATGGTGATCGAACCGCGGCGGTCCTGCATCGTGCCGTCATCGACGACGGTGACGCCGGGGGCGGCGACGCGTTTGCCGAGCAGGCCTGAAAACGCCGATGTTCCCTTGCGGTTGAAATCGCCTTCCAACCCATGACCGATTGCTTCGTGCAGCAAAATGCCCGGCCAGCCGGAGCCGAGCACGACGGACATTTCACCCGCCGGCGCATCGACGGAGCCGAGGTTCACGAGCGCCTGACGATAGCTTTCATCCGCCGCTTTTTTCCATGTCGTTTCTTCGAACACTTTGTCGAAGGAATAGCGGCCGCCGAAACCGTAATAGCCGTCCTCCATGCGTCCCTTGCCGTCATCGAGATAGACGGAAATGTTGAGGCGGACGAGGGGGCGGATGTCGGATGCTTTGTGCCCGCCTGCGCGCATGATCTGCACGGCTTTCCAGTTGGCGGCCATCTGGATGCTGACCTGTTTCACGCGCGGGTCGAGGCCGCGCACATAGGCGTCGATATCCTGCAGCAGCTTCACCTTTTTCTCGAACGGGATCTGGAGCAGGGGGTTGTCGTCGATATACAATTGCTGGTTGGTGCCTTGCGGGTTCAGGTCCATCGTGCCGCCATGGCCCTGCTGCACCGATTTCACGGTTTCGCCCGCGCGCGCGATGGATTTCTCCGACAGCTCCGACGAATGGGCGAAGCCGAATTTCTCGCCCGCGACCGAGCGCAGGCCGAAGCCCATATCGGTATCGTAGGTGCAGGTTTTCAGGCGACCGTCATCCCAGCCGAAAAACTCGCTCTGGACGTATTCCATGAACAGTTCGCCGTCATCGGCGCCCGTCAGGCTGCTTTCGACCAGCTTGGTCACCGCCTCGGGCGACAGCTTTGTTTTGTCGTAAAAAATCTTGTCGGTCGTGGCGGTATGGGACGGCATGTGAATTCCTTTCGAGACATCAATAATGTAGCACTGAAGGGGCGAATTGCGACAGGCGAAAACTTGAACGCCAATGCATAGGTATTTGCATAGTCTCAGGGCGATTTCGTTAAATTTAACAATTATTTAACTGTTGTTGACTCGCGCAGAGTCGGGGGGCTATTCGTACAGCCATGAAGTTCGAAGACTCACCCCTCTGGAATCATCCTCTCGTCGCACAAACGCGCAACAGCGTCAGCATTTCGTCTGCTGACCTGAACGCTGTGCCGGCGGCGAAGGTGCTGCTGGCGGCGGATGCGCTCGATCCCGTCACGGCCTCGTCGCTGATCGCGGCATCGGGCAATATCCGTGGCAAGATCGAACCCTGCATCGCCGATGTGGTGAGCTTGCTGCAATCGACCAAGCTGCATCGTGAAGGCCCCGATTACCTGTTCAAGGCCGAAGACACCGCTGCGCTGAAAATCATCATGGGCACGCTGATCGCCGAGACGACCGGCGAAGGCTTCAAGCGTACGCAGGCGATCGTGAACCGGGCCGATGTGCAAAAAGGCATCGACATAATGGCGCAGATCGCGGAACTGCTGGTCGAAACCGGCGCGCATAACGCAATCGAGCCGAAACTGGTCGAGAAATTCATCGAAGGCCTCGAAAACATGAAGCCGCTGGCAGGCCATTCGCCGCGCCGCAAGATGGTGAACGAAGCCGGCGCCAGCCTGAAATACGCGCTGATGCAGGGCAACGCCGCCGACATCGCCTATCATGCCCCCCGCATCGACCCCGCCAGCAACCACGCCGCGCTGAAACACATCGCCCGCGCCAAGCCGGGCATTTAATTTTTCATTTCAGTAACAATGACTTGGGCGCAGTTCGCGCAGCGCCGTTTTTAGGCCGATTTTATTTGACATAAAATTTGCTGTCGGTATATTAGCACCATCGTCAACCGCTGACTTCGGGACTTGCGCCATGGAAGCTGCCAATTCTGTACCCACCACGCCGCTGCCCGAAACGCCGGCTGAAAAGCCTGCTGAAAAAGCGCCGTCACAGGTGCGCCGCCGCTTCAATGAAATTGCGGCGTTCCTGAAACCGGACAAGGGATTCCAGCCGGCGGCGATCACGGCGGGCATCCTGCTGGGTACGACTTCGCTGGTCACACCGCTGCTGGGTTCGATGGTGGGGGCGGGGCTCGGGCTTGGGCTCGGGCTTTACCTGTTGATGAAGACGGGCGACATGGTTGTCGAAAACGCGAGCGCGCTTGGCAAGAAAGCAAACATATCGTCGATGGCGATGGGCGTCGGCCTTGGCATCCTGACATCGATGCCGGAACTGGTCGTATCGTCGGCGGCGCTGATGGCGGGTGACGCGTCGATTGCGATCAGCAACGTCACGGGGTCGAACATCGCAAACCTGCTGCTGATTTTGGGCGGCACGGCGGCGCTGAAAAAGATCGAGAACAAGGGCACCAGCTGGAAATTCAATACAGCCGTGATGCTGGGCGCGACGGGCATCATGGCGGCGCAGATGGCGGTGGGGTTCCTGAACCCGATCGCGGGCGCGGCGATGCTGGCGGGGCTTGGCCTTTACCTGTGGAAATCCTATAAGGTTGCGCAAAAAGACGCCGCCGCCGAAAAAACCGCAGCACCGCCCGTGCTGACCGCGGAGCAGGCAAGCGCCGCCGCCGCCGCACAGGCCGCCGAAGCGCAGAAGCCCGAAATGAAAGCGCCCAAATGGCTGAATATCGGCTGGGGTCTGCTGGCGACAGCGGGATTGATCGGCGCCGCCACCTTTACCGTTTCCAGCGCGATTGCCTTTGGCGCGGCAGCGGGCATCAGCACCGCGGTCGTCGGCATCCTTGCCGTGTCGGTCGGCACCTCGCTGCCGGAACTGGTCGTCAACCTGAAATCCGCGCGCAAGGGCGATACCGATATGGCAGTCGGCAACGTTCTGGGTTCCAACGTGTTCAACATCCTTGGCGTCGGTGGTTTGCTGGCGCTGAGCGGCGCGGGTTTCCCTGCCGACCTCAACCCGCGCGGCACGATACTTGGCCTGTTCAACTCGCTGGCCTTTGGTGCTTCGGCATTGCTGGCGGCGGCGACGATGAAGAAAACCGGCGGCACAATTTCGCGCAAAACGGGCGCGCTGTGGGTCGGGCTTTATGCGGCGTTCACGGCGGCGAATGCGATACTCGGGCGCGCGCCGGGGCCGGAAGCGGCGCTGCCGCCGCCCGTTATACCCGCGCCGCTGCCTCCCGCACCGTTTTGAGGCGTACATCTACCTGATTTAAAACACAAAAATTCGCAATCTTTGTGCGGGGTTGTCCGTTGACTTGGAACGCGGGCGGGATTATGAGTCTTGTTCATAATCCATCGCCATCACCCGCGGGTAATGCCATGTCGCTTAAACTTTCAGATTTCCTGACCGATCCGCTCGTGCAGATCACCGTGAACAGCCTCAGCAATGCCGAAGGCGTGCCCATGCTGAAACAGTATCAGGTCGATAACAACCCCGTCATCCGCACGCTGGTCGACAGCCGCGCGCTGGACAGCCACACGGCGGCGGTGCTGGCAGCCGAAGAAATGGTGCGCGGGCACGACAAGACATTGTGGGAACCGCTGGTGCCGGAACCGATCCAGCATATCGTTTCGCTGCTGACCGCCGATGTAACCTCCCCGATGGAAGGCCTTGCGCTGCTCGTGAAAGATGGCAGCCCGTCCGCGCTGAAAATCGCGGCGGCGGGCGTTGCCTTTGGTTCCACGGGCGAGACGTTCAAATCCGTGAAACGCATGCTGAGCGATGAGGACATGAGCCGCACGGCGGATATGCTTGTCACCACCTCCATCCCGCTGGTCGATAAACTGGCCGTTGAGAAAACCTTCCGCCATTTGTCGCCCCAACTGCTCGGCCTGCTGGTCGAGGGTTTAAGCAACCTGCAGCATCACGTCACCGATGCGGATGCGAAGAAAAACATGGATGCGTCGCT
>JBBRVE010000063.1:0-17672 GCA_038247245.1 Bdellovibrionales bacterium
CGCCAAATCGCGCGATACCCAGACCCGCGTGGGTGATGTGGGATCATACAGCCTTGAAACTTTGCAGGGTATCCAGACCATCCAGTCCTTCGGTTATGAAGACACGGCGGCGACGCAGTTCGGTTCGCTTGCGGATCAGGTGTATAAAACGGCACTACGCTACATTCATACACGCGCGATATTGATTGCATGGGTCATTTCGGCCGTTTTTGGCGCGATTGGCATTGTGCTGTGGTATGGCGGGCATAAAGTTTTGACGGGGACGATGTCGGCGGGTGAATTGTCGGCATTCATATTCTATGTCGCCATCGTTGCGGGGGCGGTGACCGCGGTCAGCGAGTCACTGAGCGATTTCAACCGTGCCGCGGGTGCAGCCGACCGTATCGCCGGCATTCTGGAGGCCGCACCGGTTGTGAAAACGCCCGCCGTGCCGAAACATCTGCCGGAAAAAATTGCGGGCAGCATTACGTTTGATGATGTCAGTTTCAGTTATCCCACACGCCCCGGCCAGCACGCCTTGCACAGTGTGTCGTTCAAAATCGCGCCCGGTGAAATCGTGGCGCTGGTGGGGCCCAGTGGTGCCGGAAAGACGACGACGTTCCAGTTGCTCCAGCGTTTCTATGATCCGCAACAGGGGCGCGTCACGATTGATGGTATTGATCTTGCCGAATGCGACCCGCGCGATGTGCGCAAACATCTAAGCGTGGTGTCGCAAGACCCCGCCGTATTTTCGATCTCGATTGCCGATAATATCCGCGTTGCCAAACCCGGGGCGACCGATGCGGAAGTGAAACGCGCCGCCGAACTGGCGCAGGCCGATGAATTTATCCTGAAACTGCCTCAAGGTTACAACACGCTGGTTGGTGAACGCGGCAACCGCCTTTCCGGGGGGCAGAAACAGCGTATCGCCATTGCGCGCGCCATCCTGAAGGATTCCAAAATCCTGCTGCTGGACGAAGCAACCTCCGCCCTCGATGCCGCCAACGAAATCGCCGTGCACAACGCACTGCGTAATTTGATGGAGGGGCGCACGACCCTTATTATCGCCCACCGTCTGTCGACCGTGCAGAATGCCGGAAATATCATCGTGATGGACCAGGGCGGGATGGTGGCGCATGGTACGCATGCACAATTGTTCGAACAGGAAGGTGTCTATAAGCACCTTGCTGCGCTGCAGATGGATTTGAACGCCAGTTAAGTGCGGGGTAGGGCGAGTTTGTAACGCTTCACAGCCCAGCTGCTGAAGGCCCAGATCAGGGGTGTCATGATCATCGACGCATAGCCGTCAACCGCGTAATGCCAGTTGAGCGCCACAGAACCGACCATGATAATCGCCAGATAGAAATAACTGCCCCAGCGCACAGCGCGGCCATAATGGCGGCCGAGCAGCGCGAAGACGACGGCCATGGCGACATGGATGCTGGGGAAGGCGGAAATGCCGTTGATGATGCCGCCCTTGCCCTGCGCATGGTTTTCCCAAAGCGTCACTTGAAACGACAGGGCATTCAGCTCCGTCGATTTGTTGAGACCGTTCAGGAAGGCCATCTGCGCGTCATAAGGGTTGGGCAGCGTCGATACCTGCTGGAAATAACATGGACCTGCCGATGATGCCGCAAGGGCGATCATCGTGCCCATTACGATCCAGACAATGTAATAGCACAGGAAAAATGTCGCCCGCAGTTCAGGCGTTTTCGATGCGAAGGCCTGTTGCAAAATCACGAACAGGTTGAGGAGCAGCCAGAAAGTGTAAAGAAAATCGACCGTATATAGTGCAGGTGCGAATGAAAACACAGGCGCAAGAAGTTTCCACGGGATATCGCCCGAATGGATCAGGCGATCGGCACGCATGAGCATGGCGTCTGCCCAGAAAGGCACGAAATCGGTGAAACTGGTTTTGAATGTCAGGTAAACGGAATGGAAAAACAGCGTAATGACGACCAGCAGGAAACCGGATACGACGAAATCGCGGTTATAAAACCGCGCAAGCTTGTCCTTCAACGCGCGCGGCCAGCCGAGGTAGAGCAGGGCGAAGACAATGATCGCGAACGGCTGGAACAGGATAGCGACATATGCGAACAGCGTGAATTCGATGCCGCGCGCATTGAACAGCGCGAAGGCGACGAGGGAATAGGCGATGAAAAGCGTTCCTACAATCCGGAATATGGGCGTTGCTGCAGTCAGCTTCAATTCCGGAAGGATTTGTGCCCATAGCCGCGCGGGGAAGGATGCGGCTTTGTCGGGTGGTATAGGCATCAGCGCGCGAAAATAAGATCGACGCGGTCAAGCGGATGGCGGTCGCTGTCGCTGCCTGCGGTCTTTACATCGACGCGGGTCGGCTTGATGCCCTTGTCCATCAGGTAGGAACGCACGGCCAGCGCACGTGACAGGGCGATGCGGCGCGCGCTGGACTGGCTGCCGTCTTCGCCGGATGCGTAACCGCGCACCTGCAAGCGGCCTTCGATCATATCGGCCATCTGGCGGATCACGGCGTCGAGTTTCTTTTGTGATTCACCGGTCAGGTCGCTGGAATTACCGGGGAAGCCGAGCGTCAGGTCGTCGATCACGGGCACGACGGGCATGGCGTCAACCGCCTCTGAAGGCTGGTTCGGGTCGATCATCGGCGCGGCGATAATTTCAAGCGAGGGGCGCGGCGCGGCGGGCATTACTTCGGGTGCAGGTGCGGCCTGTTCAACCGGCACAACCGGAACGGCTTCGGGCAGCGGATTTTCAATTTCAGTCAAAGGTGCAGCAATCACGGGGGCGACAGGTTGCGCGGTCATTTTCGGCGGGACGGGCACGACCGGCGCGACGGGTGACTGTACATGCGATGGAGCGACAGGGGTGCCGACGGAAGGCGGCGTGCTGACGATTGGCTTATTGGCTGTCGTGCTGCGCGGTTCAAGCGGAACAAGACGTTGTTCCTTCAGGCGCGGCGGTTGCGAAATGATGCGCGCGCGCGCGGGGGCAGGCGTGGGTGCGGCAACGGGGGCGGCTTCAACGGTTTCCGACATCACGGGCGCGGGGATATCGGCGGCGGCCATGCGCACGGGTTCGGGTGTCGGCTCCGGTGTTGCTGCGACAGCGGGTTCAACAGCGGCGGTTTCCGCAGCGGGCTCTTTTTCAGCGGGTGCTTCTGCTGTGATTGGCGCTGCTTCAACTTTTTCTTCAGCTTTGATTTCAAGCTTCACATCCGGTGCGATTTCGGTCGCTGCGACCTCGATTTTTGGCTCGGGTGTTTTTTCGGGCGCGGGAGCTGCGGCGACAACGGGTATGTCGTCGACGACGGAATGCGGCGGTTTGTAAACCTTGGCCGTCATGGCGGCCATTTTCACAGGTTCCGATTTTTTCTCGCCCATCTCCGGCTTGCGGCGGGGCAGGGGCAGGGGCTTTTCAACTTGGGAAATCGCGCCCGCCATTTCCTGCATATCCGCTTCACGATACAGCTCCGCATCGGACGGCATGTTCAGCATATCATCAACGGGGGAGTAGGAACGGATCACGCTGTGCTTCACGACCGGCGGCGGCATCGGCATTTCGCCATCGGGCGTTGGCGGCGTTGCGGGCACGCGTGCAGATGCGACAGCGGGGGGCTGCGCGGCAGCAGGCGCTTCAAATTCCGAAACAACATCTTCTTCGGCTGCGGGCGCGGTCAGCATTGGTTTCAGCAGTTTGCGTTTTTGTGCAGGGGTAACTACTTCCTGCATCGCGACTGGCTGCAGTTCGGGCATCGCCTCGACCGTCTGGGCGGGCATGGCGGGCGGTTGCGACACGGGCAGGGTCTCCTGCACCACATCGGTCTGTGCGTGGTATTCCTGTTCCTGACGATCGTTCAGCACGTCGAGGTTGACTTCCACCTGCGGCCGTTCCGAAGATTTGTAACGGTCCACGTATTGCGCCTGCGCGGGCGTGGAAAGCAATGCGGCGATCGCGGTGCAGAAGAATAATTGCCGGCGCATCATGATGACCTCGTTTAAGTGGCCGACGCTACTTTCGGCGCGTCTTTGCCGCTGACGGCCTGCAGTCTTTTCAGCAGGTCAGCATGCAGCGGCGCGTTGGCACCGACGATGCTGCGGCCATAAACGAAATTCTTGCCGCCGTTAAGCTCGGATACCGTGCCGCCCGCTTCTTTCAGGATCAGCGCGCCTGCGGCCACATCCCATGCGTTCAGGTCGCGTTCCCAGAAACCGTCCACACGCGCCGCCGCCACATAGCAGAGGTCAAGCGCTGCCGCGCCAAAGCGTCGCATACCGGAGGTGAAGGGGGAAATCGCATCCTGTTCGGCCATGAACGCCGCGTGGTTCGCGGCGCCCGGGCGCGCGCCGCCCATGGCGATCACGGAATCTGTCAGCGTCGTGCGGTTGGATACGCGCAAACGGCGGCCGGTCATGAACGCGCCGGTGCCTTTTTCTGAATAGAAGGTTTCGTCGTTGACGGGGTTGTGCACCACGCCCGCCACGATGTCGCCGTCTTTTTCAAGACCGATCGACACGCACCAATGCGGGATGCCGTGCAGGAAGTTGGTCGTGCCGTCGAGCGGGTCGATGATCCAGCGCATGTTGGATTCAGTGCCCTTTTTCTCTCCGCCTTCCTCCATCAGGAAACCGTAGGAGGGGCGGCCCTTCGACAGGGTTTCCATCAGGATCTTTTCGGATTTCAGATCGGCGGTGGAAACGAAATCGGCGGGGCCTTTTTTGGATACCTGCAGGTGTTCGACTTCGCCGAAATCGCGGACGAGCGCGCGGCCCGCCTTTTCAGCAGCATCAACCATGACGTTCAGGATAGCGGAGCGACGGGAGACAACCATTTTTATCAGTCTTTCGCGCGCTCGACGTATGAAGAATCTTCGGTGCGCACAACGATGCGCGTGCCCGCCTCGATATGCGGCGGCACAAGCACGCGCGCGCCGTTTTCCAGCACAGCGGGTTTGTACGACGACGACGCGGTCTGGCCCTTCACAACGGGGTCGGCTTCGCTGATCATCATGGTGACGGTTTCGGGCAGCGTGACGGAGAGGGGCTTGCCTTCGTTGGTCTGAAGGACGCAGACCATGTTTTCCTGCAGGTACACGGCGGGTTCGCCGATCAGTTCCTTGTCGACGATCACCTGGTCAAAGGTTTCCGTGTGCATGAAGGTGTAGTGGTTGCCGTCGCTGTAGAGGAATTGGTAATCTTCCTCGTCAACACGCGCGCGCTCGACCATGTCTTGCGTTGCGAAGCGGATGTCCATTTTGGTGCCGGACTGGATGTCGCGCATGATGACCTGCGCAACCGCCGCGCCTTTGCCCGGGGAGCGGAGTTCGTTCTCGACGACTACCCAGAGCTTGCTGTTGTATTCAACGACCATTCCTTTACGGAGGGTGTTTGCGGCGACTTTTGCCATGGATGCACCTTGTTTTCTTCAATTGTCATAAAATTCTTGCGCGGGATCATTCCTTGCGCGAGGCGATTGCTTTACCTAAATTTTTTAACGCCGTTTGTAAATCATTATCTTTAATATCGGCGGTTACAGCCTCGATCGACTGCTGCTCTTGCAGGGTCAGGGGCTTGATTTTGACCGGCTTGGGTTTCTTATTATCCATAATTGATGAATCCTGGATAATCTTGATGTCCTTTATGGCGGGGTAACCGAAAAAGGCGTTCAGCCGCTCGATCATCAAATTCTTCTGATAACTGAATTCAAGCGCGTAGGCGGGTTGCACACCCAGCAGCAAAACGGCCTGCGGAGATCCTCCCTTTTCCTTCTCGGCTTTCCGCTGGAATTTCAGCTCGACCGGCATGGTATGAGCGGCGGTTTCAGGCCCGACGATATCCACCCATTGCGCGATCAGTTTGCCGAACAGCAGGTTCTTCTTGCCAAAGATATCCTTGGTCAAGCCGGGCACAAGATCGGAAATCGGGCGCGGACGGTTAAAGGTTGTCATAGGGCATTAGTATGTCTATTTAGTTTCCCATGTCCAGCGCCAAGAAATCATCGGTTATGCGCCTCCAGCAGCAATTGCTGGACTGGTTCGACCGTCACCAGCGCGTCATGCCGTGGCGGGCGGTCAGGGGCAAGCGGCCGAACCCTTATCATGTCTGGCTGTCGGAAATCATGCTGCAGCAGACAACCGTCATTACAGTCGGCCCTTACTTCATGAAATTCATTGGCAAATGGCCGACGGTACATGACCTTGCAGCGGCGAAGCTGGATGATGTGCTGGCGGCCTGGGCGGGCCTTGGCTATTACGCGCGCGCGCGCAACTTGCACAAATGCGCGGTTGCGGTGGTGGAAAAATGCGGTGGCAAATTCCCGCGCATGGTGGATGAATTGCTGGAGCTGCCGGGCATCGGGCCCTATACGGCGGCGGCTGTATCATCGATTGCCTTCGACCAGCCCGCCGTAGCTGTGGACGGCAACGTGGAGCGCGTTGTCAGCCGTTTTTTTGCGATTGAAGAACCGCTGCCGCTGTCCAAGCCGGCTATCCGTGCAGGCGCCGCAAAACTGGTGGAGGGCAATGAGCGCCCCGGCGACTTCACGCAAGCCTTCATGGAGTTGGGCGCAACCGTCTGCACGCCCCGTAAACCCAAATGCACGCTCTGCCCGTGGCGCGAGGACTGCGCGGCACGCAAGGCCGGCATTCAGGAAGAACTTCCGCGCAAACTGCCCAAAGCCGTGAAGCCAGTCCGCTATGGCAAGGTCTACTGGATCAATAATGCCAAGGGTGAATTCCTGATACACAAGCGCGCAGGGCAGGGGCTTTATCAGGGCATGTACCAGTTGCCGACGACCGACTGGGTGACAGACAAAGCGGCGGTTGCCACGCTGCCGGCACCCCTGAAAATGACACGGCTGAAACCGCTGGATGCGGAAGTACGCCATAGTTTCACCCATTTCGACCTCGTGCTGGATATATGGGCGGGAAATACGAAAAATGCGACCCTCGACCAGTCAACGTGGATTACCGCGAAAAAACTTGATGCTTATGCGCTCCCGACCCTGATGAAAAAGGCTATCCGCTTGTGCGTGAACGGGAAAACCAAGACGACTTGAGTATTCTTGCGCCAAAACCTATTATGAGTAGCTGAATTTTACCGGAGTGATCCTCATGAGATTCTTTGTTTCCGTCTTTGCCGCCTTCCTTTTGATGCTCGCATTTACCGCCGCGCGCGCCGGGGTCATCGGCGGGGACAAGGGTGAATCCTACGCCGATCCCACCTACAAGGAATTGATCCAGACACTGGTGATGATGGACGGCGTCGATATTACGGATCCTCTGGTTGCCAACGATTACGCCAAACTGATGTTCTGCGACCTGTGGAAGACGAACAGCAAGAACGACTTCGACTGGCAGAAAATCCGCCAGCAGATCGTCAGCCGCGTCACGCAGCATAAGGATTACTATCGCATTCAATACCAGCTGGGCGGCACGATCTACCTGAACGTTTATAACTTCGAGACACAGGATTTCCCCTTCAAGCCCGAAAGCGCGCTGACGCGCGTGGGTTCGATGTCGCTGCTCGATTTCTCGTTTATCGGCGACAAGGATCGGGGCATCAAGAAACTTTGCGGTGACGCTGAAATATCGGTGGCGTTCCCCATCAACTACACAGCGCAGCTGCACCAGCCGCTGACATTTGACCGCCTGAAAATCCCGATGGACGAGGCGAAACAGCTGCTGGATAAAATGGCGGCTGTGAAAAACACCGACCGCCGCCTGTATGTGCGGTTCCGTTTCCGTCTGCAGTCCTTGATTCAAAAAATGTCACCGCCGCCCGTCCACCTGCGCCGCGCGCGCGCGATGTTCGTGTCGGAGCTGTCGCAGATCGACGTGTTCCTCGACAAGGACATGTCGAAATTCGTGACAACGGTTTATATCCGCTAATATCCGGACGATTTTGCATCATGCCCGCCGGCGTGTTTTTACGCAGGCGGGCATGATGATTTTTAAGGCTGCGGATTAAAGCGGAATGGCGGGCTCGTTGTCGCGGGGCGGCTTTTTACCTGCAAGGGAGTCGAGCACGCGCAGGATGGAAATGCCCGTGCCGGTCAGCGCGGCGCCCACGCCAATCAGGGCGCGGAACACCATGATGCCCAGCATGATGGTGAAATACATCTTCACGGATTCACTCATCTCAAGTTTGCGGATATGCCCGTCTTCTTCAAAGGTGAAGGCGGGGGCTTCCGACCCCGGCAGCGCCTTGGCGAACATGTATTTGATCCCCTCGACGTTTTCGGGGTGATACAGCATCTGCCATGCGGCATAGCCGAAGGTCATGACCAGCCCCGCGCCGCAAACGATCAGGATTACGGCAAGGATCGTCAGCGGCGCACGGAGGGGATTGTCCTGTTCCATTAGTTTGCGAGCGGTGCGGCGGGCTGGATCTGCGAGCGGATTTCCTGGCGCAGCACATCGATCGGCCAGATTTTGCCTTTGGTTTCGAAATGCCAGAACGTCCAGCCGTTGCAGGACGGCAGGCCTTGCAGCGCTGCGCCGACCTTGTGGATGGAACCTTTATGGTCGCCGGTATGGTTGCGGGCGACAAGGTTGCCATCCGCGCGGACGCGCGCGGAATAGCGGCGTGAATGGTCGAACAGCACGGCGCCGGGCTGCAGCAGGCCTTGCTCGATCACCTGACCGAAGGGCACGCGGGGCTCTTCGCGTTTTTCGATCGGTTTCAGCATGGCTTCGTCGCCGGTCTTGATGGCGTCGATGCGTTCCTTGGCGTGGGCGATATAATCCTTTTCGCGCTCGATGCCGATGAAGTCACGGCCGAGTTTCTTGGCAACCGCGCCGGTCGTGCCCGTGCCGAAGAACGGGTCGAGGATCACATCGCCGATATTGGTCGAGGACAGGATGACGCGATGGAGCAGGGCTTCCGGCTTCTGGGTCGGATGCGCCTTGTGGCCGTCGGTCTTTTTCAGTCGTTCTTGACCGGTGCAGAGCGGGATCGTCCAGTCGGAGCGCATCTGGAGGTCTTCGTTCAGCGCCTTCATGGCGTCATAATTGAAGCGGTATTTCGAATTTTCAGATTTCGCCGCCCAGATCAGCGTCTCGTGGGCATTGGTGAACCGGCGGCCACGGAAGTTGGGCATCGGGTTCGTCTTGCGCCAGACGATGTCATTGAGGATCCAGAAGCCGAGATCCTGCAGCTGGCTGCCCATGCGAAATACGTTATGATAACTGCCGATGACCCACATCGCGCCGTCATCCTTCAGCAGGCGGCGGGCTTCGAGGAACCAGGCCTTGGTGAATTTGTCGTAAGCGGCAAAGCTCGAGAACTTGTCCCATGCGTCATCCACACCGGCAACCTTGCTGTGGTCGGGCCGTGTCAGGTCGCCGCCGAGCTGCAGGTTATAGGGCGGGTCGGCGAATATCAGGTCGACCGACCGCGCGGGCAAGGATTTCATGATCTCGATGCAGTCGCCGGCAAGAATTTCGTTGCGGGGGAGTGCGATTTTTGAGGCCTTTAGGCCGTTTTTTTCAAGCGTCTTCATAGGAGAATCATGATTCATTCGTGACTCGCCGTCAACGAAAATCTTGAAAAAAGAATCAAATTATTCAGTTGTTTGCAGAACTTTGCTTAACCAGTCTCTCAGCAACGGGTGAGAAACTACGTCGATGAAGCGGTGTAACCCCATGTTTTTCAAGGGCTTCAAGGTGCGTGGCCGTGCCATATCCTGCATTGCGCGCCCAGCCGTATTGCGGAAACTTCTCCGCATGTTTTTTCATGACCTCGTCACGGTAATGCTTCGCGATGATCGACGCGGCGGCGATGGAATAGCTGCGCGCATCGCCTTTGATGATGGTAATTTCTTCTATTGCACCGCTAAGCCTTGCTTTCATGTTGCCGTCGATCAGAGCAGCAACCGGCGGCGCGTCCACCAGTTTAAGCAGCTTCGTATGTGCCTTACGCATGGCCAGCAGCGATGCCTGCAGGATGTTCAGACGGTCGATTTCCTCGACATCGCAAACTCCAACCGATACATAAGAGTATTCACGTATCTGCTTGTAAAGGAATTTTCTTTTAACTGCGTTCAGTTTCTTGCTGTCGTTGATCTGGCTGAGGATGGTGCCAGGCATTTCGGCGCGGCGGATGATAACGGCGGCGGCGACCACGGGGCCTGCCAGAGGCCCGCGACCGGCTTCGTCCAGCCCGCAGACATGGCCTGTGTGCCGGTCTTCAAACGAGAAGTCGGGTGAATATGCCGGAATAATGCGGGTGAGGGTTTTGCCCTTCGCCATGCGCGTCCCGTTAAAATGCGGTTATTGCCTGACGGCGATTAAACGCATCAGCGGGCGCCATGTAAAGAACATTTTCTGAATCTGGAAACCGTGGCGATTGAGGATCGCCTCCATCCCGCGCTTGGACATATAGATAAAGTTCAGGGGCGGATCGACGTATGACCAGTTCGCGAAGTTGCGCGGCAGGTTGAAACTGTTGCCGTCCACTTCCTCGATATACAGCAGGCCACCCGGTTTCACGAGGCGGGCGAGGCCGGCTACGAAGGCTTCCGGATCGGGTTGTTCGCAGAAAGTTTCAAGCGCGAAAGCGATGTCGTATTTTTCGGGGTCGGTTGCCGCGTAATCCTGCACGCTGATGTTCTGGAACAGGTCGGGCGGATATTTTTCCTGCGCGAAGCGGATAAAGAAATCATGCGCATCGATGCCGAACACCTTCATGCCCTGCAAATGCGCGGCCTTGATCGCATAGCCCTGACGTGCCGCAACATCAAGGAAACGCTTGCCCTTCAGCTCCGGCGAGATTTTAACGATACGGTCTTTCATATCGATGATTTCGCGCGCGGGGTCGGGAACATGCGTGATCTGCGGGTCGATGCTGGCGAAATATGCCTCCAGCTCGTCGCGCGTGATCAGCGGTTCCGTCATCACGGATCCACAGTTCTTGCACGAATGCAGGATACAGCCGTTCTTTTCACCCATCGGAAACGGGAAAAACGGCTTTTTGCAAATCAGGCAGTCATGGTCGGCAAATTCAGCGGTCATGTCATGCTCTAGCTTAAACTTTTGGACGCGATTTCATAGACATCATTGGAGATGTCCTTCTCCGATAGGATACGCTTTAATTCATTCTCCATCAAGGACTTGCGTGCGGCGTCATAGCGTTTCCAGTTACGCAAAGGATTCAGCAGGCGCGCCGCCGTCGACGGGTTGATCGCATTCACCTTGATCACCGTATCGGCCAGCAGCCTGTAACCCGCGCCATCCTTGCGGTGGAACCAGCGTTGGTTGTTCATGGCAAACGCCCCGACAAGGGAGCGGAGGCGGTTCGGGTTCTTGTATGTAAAATCGGGATGCGCGGTCAGCTTGCCCACGGATTCCACGATATCCTGCCGGTCGGCAATCGCCTGCAGGCTGAACCATTTGTCCAGCACCAGCGGGTCGGCTTTCCATTCGGAATAGAATTCCTCGAACGCGTCCTTCGCCTCGGCCGAATGCGTGTCGGTCAGGATGGCAAGCGCACCGACCTTGTCCGTCATGTTCGTTGCATCCTTGAACTGCTGCGCGGCCAGCTTCACGCCTTCCGCCTCGTTCGCTTCGTGGAGGTAGCGCAGTGCAACCGATTTCAGCCGGCGCTTGCCCATGGCGGCAGGCGAGGGGCTGTAGGGGCCGTTATCGATATTGCCCAGATACAGCTGCTTCAGCGTACCTTCAAACGTACGGCCGACTTCGCCTAGGATAAACTGGCGCGCGTCATACAGCCCGTCCACATCGACAACATCCATCAGCTGCGCCAGATATGTTTCCGACGGCAATGCCAGAGCCTTTGCCAGCAGCGCCTTGTCAGCCTTGGTATCGGCAATCAGCTTGCCAAAGGCGCTGATACAATCGGCGGGGAGCTCTTTTTTCTTGCCGCCCGCAAAGCCGAGGATCATGCGTTGCAGATATGTCTGCCCGGCATCCCAGCGGTTGAAACCGTCGCTGTCATTCGCCATCAGGAACAGCAGGTCGCTTTCCGTCAGGTCGGAATAAAGTTTTACGGGGGCGGAAAAACCGCGCAGCAATGAGGGCACAGGTTTTTCAGCGATGCCTTCAAACACGAAATCCTGTGTTTTTTCGCGCAGCTCCAGCATCCGCGTGCCTTCGGGCAGCAAATCCGCACCGTTCTTGCCCAGCAACCCGACGGCAATCGGCATGTGCATCGGCGATTTGCCGGACTGGTTGGGGGTGGCGGGCGTATGCTGTTCCAGCTTCAGCGTGAAGCGTTTCGTCAGCGCATCGTATTCCGAGTTCACCTTGATCTCGGGCGTGCCGGCCTGCATGTACCACAGCTTGAATTGCGTCAGGTCAACGCCCGAAGCATCTTCCATGCACTTCACAAAATCGTCGCAGGTGACGGCCTGCCCGTCATGGCGCGCGAAATAGAGGTCGGTGCCTTTGCGGTATTTTTCCGCACCCAGCAACGAATGGATCATGCGGATCACTTCCGCGCCTTTTTCGTACACGGTCGCGGTGTAGAAATTGTTGATCTCGATGTAATTGTCGGGGCGGATGGGGTGCGCCATCGGGCTTGCGTCTTCGGGGAACTGTGCGTTGCGCAACTGCTCCACATCGTCGATGCGCTGCACCGCTTCCGAATTCATGTCGGACGAAAAACACTGGTCGCGGAAGACGGTCAGGCCTTCTTTCAGGCTCAGCTGGAACCAGTCGCGGCAGGTGATGCGGTTGCCGGTCCAGTTGTGGAAATATTCATGCGCCACGACGCCTTCGATTGCAAGGTAGTCGCCATCGGTCGCTGTTTCCGGCACTGCCAGCACTAGTTTCGAGTTGAAGATGTTGAGGCTCTTGTTCTCCATCGCGCCGAAGTTGAAATCGTTGACGGCGACGATGTTGAAAATATCGAGGTCGTATTCGCGGCCGTATTTTTCCTCGTCCCATTTCATCGAATTTTTCAGCGCCAGCATCGCATGGCCGCATTTCTTTTCGTTGCCATGGTTGACGTAGATGTACAAATCAACCTTCTTGCCGTTCATGGTCGTGAAGGTGTCATGGATATGGGCAAGGTTGCCGGCGACAAGCGCGAACAGGTAGCAGGGTTTTTTATGCGGATCTTCCCAGGTCGAAAAATGGCGGCCATCGGGCAGCTCGCCTTTTTCGATGCAGTTGCCGTTCGATAGCAGCACGGGGCAGCTGTCCTTGTCGGCCTGCACGCGCGTCGTGAATTTCGTCATCACGTCGGAACGGTCAAGGTAATAGGTGATCTTGCGGAAACCCTCTGGCTCGCACTGCGTGCAGTAATTGCCGCTAGAGCTGTAGAGGCCTTCGAGCGCGGTATTTTTCTCGGGGTAAATTTCGGTCATGATATCGAGCGTGAAGTTATCGGGCACGTCACTGATTGTCAGCGTGCTGTCGTCCTTGGTGTAACGGTTGCCGGACAGTGCCTCGTTATTCAGCTTGACCGAATGCAGCACCAGTTCCTGACCGTCCAGCACAAGGTTTTTTGCGGCAGGGTTCGTGCGGCGGTAAACCGTTTTCGCCGTCACCAGCGTCTTGCCGGGGTGGATGTCGAACAGCAGGTGCACATGGTCGATTTCAAAATCGGGCTTTTTGTAATCCTTCAGCAGTTTTGTCTGCGGTGCGTTTTCGGTGCGTGCCATTGTTTTCAGTTCCTTTCAAGCAATTCGATGATTCCAAATCCCATGACCTTGTAGAACGATACGTGCCGCCCGCCGAACAGCACGGCGGGCTTGCGCTCCGCCAGTGTCATGACGCGCAATCCGGCCTTTTCGATATCGGCCAGTGTCGCGGCAAGGTCGGGCGTTTCGTAACAGGTATGGTAGATAAGTTCGTTGTATTTCGCGATCCAGCTGTCGATCGGGCTTTTTCCCTCCAGCCCCGGCTGCACGATTTCCACCGTCGGCTGGGTGGGGGAAAGACACAGTCGCACGAAAACATTTTGCGCGGGGTCGTAAACTTTGTCCTGCGCCATATAGCCGAGCGCGCCCAGCATGGCGAGCGCCGACGCGTCATCCTTCACCGCCAAACCCAGATGGTGGAATGTGAGCGCGGAAAGCGTCATTTCTTCTCCAGCACATAGGCGACGTTGATCGGCAGAAGTTGCGTAAGGCTTTCGGACTCGGTCTTGCCTTCATACGGGCGGATCAATTGTGATTTGATTTTTAAGCCGCAGGCATCGAACATTTTCACCAGTTCATCTGGCGTCTTGAAAAGATAGATGTGATCGACGGCGGGGGCGTTGATGCAGGTGGTGACAAAAATGTGCGCGCCATCGTTGGCCAGTCGCGCGATTTGTTTCAGGAACAATTCGGGCTGTTCCACATGTTCCAGCACTTCGCCCATCACAACGGCGTCGAAACCGTTTTCGGGCAGGTCGGTTTTCAGGAAATCCATGCAGACGAGGTCGAATGATTTCTTGTCCGTACCGAAATGCCCGATCAGTGCGCGCGTCATGGCGATGCTGGTTTCGCTGATATCGACGCCGGTGAAGGTATCGAATTTCGACAGTTCCATCGCGGTCATAAAGAAATAACCATGGCCGGGCCCGATTTCAAGGTATTTGCCGGTCTTGTTGGGCGGCAGCGTCTCGCGGAAAAAGCGAAACAGGTCGAGGTGGTTCGGCCACAGATACGATGTGATCGCAAGGCCGTACATGTAGAACGACATGTACTCTTCGTTGAAATACACGCTGTCGCCGACTTCCGCAAAAGTTGAATAACGGTATTTTTTATGCTTCTGGAAGTAAATCTGTTCGCGCAGGGTGTCGCCGACGATGGTCAGGTAACATTCGGCAAGATAAGCGACAGTTAAACCCGTCTGCTTGCAAAAATCGATATAGTCGTCGAGATGCGCAAGTTCGGCGGGGGTGACATTTGCCAGCGCACGGGTGACGAAATTGCGATGCATCGGGTTATCCTCGACCACCTTGTCGATTAGCGCGGCGACGTTTTCGGGCAGCGCGGATTTGGGCGCGGCGGGTTGGACGCTCATGATTGACCCTCTTTATTTTTATTCATTATAGGCGATTCCGGCAGGCGCAAGGAAGCGTCGATATGCGCGGGTATTTTCGGCGCGTCGGCGGTTTTTAGCAGCCATCCATCGCCGTCGCCTGCGAATTTTAAGTGCGGATAGAGGTCTTTGACCATCTCGTTCTTGGCTGTCGGCACATATTTTCCGCGCAAGGCTGTGCAGCCCAGCGAAACGGCGGCGGCGGCGAGTTGCGCGATAAAGGTTTCCTCCGCGCCGCGGCCCAGCACGCGGCAGCTCATCAATAGCGTGTCGATATCGGCGGTCGCGCCGTTTTTTTTCAGGATCGCCGCACCCACCAGGCCGTAATCGCCGTATTTGTCGCTGATATTCATGCCGAGCACGACGGCATCGGGCGACGCGGAAAGTTTTTCTATTTCGTCCTGCGTGCGGCGGATGGTGGTCAGGTTGAACTGGTTCGTTTTGTTGACCAGTTGCGTGATGCGGGCGAGGTGCTGTTTTTCGGCAGTGAAAACATCAATCTTCAACTGCAGCGATTTGCGGAAATCTTCCTCGCTCAGCGTTTCCTGAATTTGGCTGCGCTGTTGGTCGGCGGCCATCATGTCGGTGCGCTTGCGGTCTTCGTCGGTTACTTGCAGCGTGTCGAACAAATCTGTATTCGCCAGCAGGGCGGGCAGGTCGGCCAGTTCTTCGGGAACCAACAGGCAGCTGACGGTGGGCAGGCGTTCCTGCACTTCGCCGATTTCTTTGGGGTTGTCATCCACAAAGACAATCGCGTCGAGGCCTATATTCAATTTTGCGGCGATGCGCTTGATGCTGTCGACCTTCGACTCCCAATGGATTTCGAAACCGACGATATCGCGGCGATTCAGTACCATCGCGTCATGCTTGTCGAAAACTTCAAATGCGTCTGCCGGATTGTTTTTGGACGCAACGGCCAGCATCACGCCTTTTGATTTCAGGTGCATCAGGTAACGCTGGAAATCGCGGAAGGCGCGGCCGGGGAATTCATCGCCCAGCGCGATGCCGCCCAGGCCATCCTCGCCGATCACGCCGCCCCAGATTGTGTTATCAAGGTCCAGCACGATGCATTTTTTTGGGCTGGTTTTTTCGGCGGCGATGATGCGGCCAATTTGCGTGCCGATCGCCTGCCAGAATGTTTCGGTATAGGGCTGGCGGTACAGCTGCCATTTGCGCGCGTCATGGGCATGGCGCGCGCCGTGCTCGATCAGTAATGCCTGCAAATCCAGCACGCGCAGCCGGTCGACCTTCGCCATTTCCTGCGCCCATGTTTGCGCGGCGGCGGTGTAAACCTGCATCGCGGGCGATGCCAGTTCGAAAGCGCTGAAACCGGGCAGGGACGGGAAGGGCGGCGTGGAAACAATCAGCGTACCGGAAAAATTGCGGCGCAGTTGCGAGACGGAGGCGGCGAACTGACGGATATCATCCAGCAGCGCGGGCAGGGCGTCTGCGGCATCCAGTGTTGCGGCAAGCTTGGCCGCGAACATATCCTCGATCCGCCACAGCATTACGATGGCATTCGTATCGCCGACCGCGTGTTTGTGGTTGATGCACAACTGCTGCAACTGGCCGAAGGGCGCGACCGAAAATTCTGGCTCCAGGTTTTTGCCGAGCAGGTAGGCGCCGAGGAACGGTTCAAGCGGCTCCAGCGTGAAGGAAGCGGCGAGACCGATGGTGATATCGGCTGCGCCCGGCTGTTTCTGGTATTGCCGCCATGCCGTTTTGGGATCGGGTGCGGTCATCCTGCGGTCAAACCTTGACGTTCTTGTCCTGCAGCGTTTTTCGCGCAAGGCCGATCGACGACATTTTCATGATTTCCTTGGTCGACAGCTGGATCTTGAATTTATCTTCGATCGCCGCGACAAGGTGCATGGCGGCGAGGCTGTCCCACTGGCGCACTGAATCGGGGGAGCTGTTGTCGTTTAGCGCGGCCGGTTCGACCTGCAGCACATCGGCGAACAATTCGATCAACGTATCGGCCATTAAAACACCCCTGAACCCATGAAAATTCAATGCCTTGTGATTTTAACAAAGCAGCTTTTTGAAAGATAGGCGATTTTTCGGCGGCGGTAAGTGGTCGGTTGCCATAGTCGGATATTAAGTGTTTGAACAGGTTTTATAAAATGCGATATTCGCAATTATCACTTGACTATATTCGCATTCTGTGAAATGATGATAGGGATGGAAGGAGGCAAAAAATGGATCGGAAAAAGATAAAAAACCAGCTCCTGCCGTTTTCATCTTCATCCTGACAGTGTTTGGAAATATCCCGCAGCCGCTTGCGGCGTGGCGGTCACTCGTCGTCGTAAACCACGTCCTGAATGACCGGCAGGGCGGCTTTGCGGTCGGCGCGGGCTTTTTCGATATGTTTGTACATTTCGGCCAGCACGTTTTCGGTACCGTCCTTGGCGACGGCGGAAATGATGTGGACTTTTTTGCGGATGGCCTTGGACAGGATCTTTTGCTGGTCTTCGGCAAGTTCGGGGCCGAGGGCGTCGATCTTGTTCAGCGCGATGATTTCGGGTTTTTTGGCGAGGCCGTGGCCATAGGCCTTCAGCTCCGCGCGGATGGTTTTATACGCGCCCACGATATCGTCCTGCGTCGCGTCGATCAGGTGGAGCAGGGCGCCGGTGCGTTCAACGTGGCCGAGGAAGCGGGTGCCAAGACCTACACCCTCCGATGCACCTTCGATCAGGCCGGGGATGTC
>JBBRVE010000064.1:0-17616 GCA_038247245.1 Bdellovibrionales bacterium
CCGCGAAAGCCGCCGAGGCGCGCATACGTGCGGAAACTGCCTTCCGCGAGCTCAAATCTTCCTCGGCCGCCGCAGAACGCGACGATGCCATGTGGGCATCGGCCACAAACATGGCGACAGACTGATTTAATCTTTAATAATTAGACAGCTTCTTTCGGCGTAATGCATTTCGCGCCGCTGCTTTTTGTGGCATTCACGTAATTGCCGACGGCTATTCCTGTCAAAGGAGTTGTTGCCGGGGATTTCAGCATCTCAAGCAGGTCATTTGGCTTGGCCGATTTCGCAATCCATGCAGCGAAATTTTTCTTCTCCAGCATGGCGGGCATGGTATCGGAAACCGGTTTCACCACGGCCGTCGCCGATGTTGTGACGATGGCACAGCTTTCCACCTCCTGTGAATCCGGATTGACCCAGCGGCTCCACAATCCGGCGAAGGACAGCAGTTTATCACCCGAAAAAAAATGCGGTTTTTTGACGGAGGTCAGCTTCTGCCATTCGTAAAATCCGGTGGCGGGGATGATGCAACGCTTATCCTTGAAGGAATCGCGGAAGCCCGGCTTTTCCGCAATCGTTGCGGCTTCGGCATTAATCATTTTGCCAGCGATCTTGGCGTCTTTCGCCCAGAACGGGATCAGCCCCCATTGCATCAGCCGTAATTCAAGCCCGTCGGGTTCCTCGACCAGCACGGGGATCATCGCGCCCGGGCCGATATTATAATTTTCATGCCATTCGCCGCCGTAAAACGGGCGGGCGTTATAAAACGCGGCAAGCGCGTCGAATGTTTCGGTCAGGACAAATCGGGACGGCATGGCAAAAACTCGGACGGTTGTTCAGGAATGTAATATAGCACGCTGTTCAAGCCCCGCAATTCATCCTATCATCATCACAGGCCGCAAGCACGTTGCGGTTCAAGGGCACGCGCCGTCCGGCGCAGGATAAAAGGGCAGTTTCATGTTGGCATATATTTTCAGCTATCTCTTCAGCCCGTCGGGTCGTTTCCGCCGCGTGGATTACCATCTAGTCGTGTGGTCGATCACATTCCTGATTTTCGCCATTGTGATGGGTATTTTCGGCTTCCTGATGAGCAAGGGCCTCGGCGCCTTGCTGACACCTGCGGCGGTGACAAAAGACATGAAGGAGGGCGCCGGCGACCTGACAATCGGCGGTGATATCAAGGCTGTACTCGCTGGCGGATTTATCCTTTATCTCATGGCTTATGTTGCGGCTATCATGGCGACCATCAAACGCTTCCACGATTTCGGACTAAGCGGCTGGTACACCCTGTTGCTCTATTTTCCGCTGCCTCTTTTTCTGCTGCTCGCGCTATTCCGCATGATGGACTGGCATATCGCGGAAATCGTGCTGTCGCTCATATGGCTGGTTGCGATCCTCTGGTACACGATCAAGCTCATGTTCTTCAAGGGCATCAAGGCCGACAATTTTTACGGTCCCGACCCTTATATCGATACGCCGCCCTATACAGGCCAGGCATGGATGATTGTCGGTATCATGTTCTTGGTCGCGGTCGGTTCGTGCTTTGCGAGCTATGCGGCGATCTTGCAGTTCAGCGACGAGCTGCAAAATCGTAAAGAAATAGAGGCTAAAAAAACCATGGCGCCCCCGACACCCGAGGAACGCGCCGCACAGGCGGCAGACGCCGCCAAAAAAGCCGAAGAAGCCCGCAAGCTGGAGGATCAGAACCTGCTGGCACGCGCCCAAGCCGGAGACGCAGCCGCGCAATATTCGATTGCGTCGCGCTATTTCACCGGCAGCAATGGCGTACCCCTCGACTATGCCAAGGCGGGCGCATGGCTGCAGAAGGCCGCTGAACAAGATTATCCAGCCGCGCAATACAATCTCGGTCTGCTGTATTACGAAGGCAAGGGCTATGCCATCGATAACGGCCGTGCCTATTTCTGGTCCACGCGCGCAAGCTATGGCGGACATATCCCGCAGGGCGATGACTATCGTATGCAGGCCGGGCAATTGCTCACTCCCGAAGTTCGCACGCAGATTGAAAAAGCAGCACATGAATGGAAACCGTCCGTGAAAGCGCCCGCGCCAGTGCCGCCCCAGCCAGTCGCGCCCGTAACCGCGCCGGTCGCAACACCGTTGCAGCCTGTCACGCCGTGATCACGGCGCAGGCAACAGCGCTCGTCCCCTTTGTGCCTTCGGGCCCCGACTTCGCGCTCGCCTTGCGCTTTTTCGAAGCGATCGGTTTTGCGCGTAAATGGGAAAGCGGCGATTGCGTTGGGCTCGTCTTCGGCGGTGCGTCGTTTATCCTGCAAAAATATGAATCGCGTGAATGGGCAGAAAACCAGATGATCGTGATCGAGGTGAAAGACCTTGACGGTTACTGGCATGAACTCGATGCGCTCAAGCTGCCGGAAAATTTCACCGGCGCAAAGATCAAGCCCCCCGCCGATTTCCCGTGGGGCCGCGAAATGCACGTCATTGACCCCGCCGGCGTCTGCTGGCATGTGCGCCAGACTCCATGAAACTGAAGCTTGATAAAGACCGGCTGAAGACCCATGCAAAAACCTACGGCAAGAAAAGCGTCGGCTTTGCGATCAAGGCGGCGATCCTTTACGCCATACTCACCGTTATCGGCCTGATCGGCGGCGGCATCGGCGCGCATTGGGCGGCAGATCACTACGCGCTTGCCGCATGGCTGGATTGGGTCTGCACCATTGGCGGGATTGCGCTGGGCGGGGTGATAGGTTTCTTCGCTGCCCAGTTCATCATCCTCGACATGATACAGGAAATGGTGCTGGACGCCGGCATAGACGCCGGCAAAGCGGGATATAAAATGGCCAAGACAAAGCTGGCGGGGCGCAATGGGCAAGACGCTGAAAAACCTGCCGAAAATACCGATAAATTGACATAAATTTTCAAGCGTCCTACACTCGTGCATCAAATTCAAGATGCCCGCATTCAGGAGTCGCGCCATGCTGAAAGAGCTGTGGAATAAGTGGAATGACAAGAACGACGCGAAATTGCGCGCGCAGCACCTCACGCGCGATGCCGAACTGGGCAAACCGTCTCAGGCAACGCTCAACAGCCGCGCCGTGCATGCAGCATACAAGGGCTACTGGAAAACGGCCCTTGCCGCGATTGATGACGGCGCCGACGTCAACCAGCCCATTCACAGCAAGCAGACCTTCAGCGGCAATGCGGGCATTTACACTTTTGAAGATACCTTCGCCCTAACCAACGTCGCCTTGCAGGAACGCAACGGCGCTGCGCTGGTCGGCCTGCTCGACCGTGGCGCGAACAAGGATTTTATTGCCAGCCATTCAACCAATGGCCGCGAACGCAAACAGTCGCTGGCCGAATACGCCACGCTGAACGGGCAGCAGGATATGCTGGCGATATTGATCGGGCGCGGGGTTGCGCAGGAATCCCTGAACAGCGCGCTGGCCGTTGCCGCGCGCACGAAATCCTATGCGCCGATTGTGACACAATTGCTGGATGCAGGCGCGAAGGGATATGAAGCCGCCCTGTTTGCCGCCGAAGAGGTCGACAACAGCGACGCCATCCTGCTGATCCGCGCCGCGCAAAAGAAAAATCCGGAAATGCCGGTCGTGGAAAAAGACGCGCGCTTCGATACGCTCGCTTCCGTCCTTGGCGACGCCTCGCCGGATGAGCGCGCAAAACTGCTGGCCGGATTGCAGCATAAATTCGCGCAGGCGAATGACGGGCGCAGCATCGATAACCCCGTCACCGCCAAGCCCGGCAATAAGACCGCGCTGCGCCCGTAACTGTTAGCCCCTCTCCTGCAAGAGGTAGACGGGGTTTAGCACCCTAAAACGCCCTTCCCCCCGCGCTTCATCATGGTGTATAAATCGCCATAACAAGGATTATGGAATTATGAAAAACATCCGCTCCCTCAAGCAACCCTCGCCCCGCCGCGAACCCGACAGCCCGCCGATGTACGATCCCGGCCGCGTCCGCCCGCGCCGCACCCGCCGCCATGCGTGGACGCGCAAACTGGTGGCCGAGAATGCCGTGAGCGTGAACGACCTGATCTGGCCCGTCTTCGTGATGGAAGGCAGCAAGATCGAAGACCCGATCAAATCGATGCCCGGCGTTTCCCGCTGGTCGCTCGACGTGCTGTTGAAGGAAGTCGAAGCGGCGGCCATCATGGGCATCCCCGCGATTGCCCTGTTCCCGGTTGTCGGTGCCGACAAAAAATCCCTTGATGGCCGCGAAGCATGGGAGCCGAACAACCTGATCTGCCGCACCATCCGCGCGCTGAAGGATGCCGTGCCCGATATCGGCATCATTTGCGACGTTGCGCTCGACCCTTATACCAGCCACGGTCACGACGGCCTTGTCGATGAAGACGGTTATGTCGTGAACGATGAAACAGTCGAAGTATTATGCCGTCAGGCATTGGTGCAGGCCGAAGCAGGCGTTGATATCGTGGCCCCAAGCGACATGATGGACGGCCGCATCGGCGCGATCCGCGACACGCTGGACGAGCATGGTTTCACCAATACCGCCATCATGTCCTATGCGGCAAAATACGCGTCTGCCTTTTACGGACCGTTCCGCGACGCGGTCAATTCGAGCGGATACCTGAAAGGCGACAAGAAAACCTATCAAATGGACCCCGCAAATTCCGAAGAAGCCATCATGGAAACCTCGCTGGATATCGACGAGGGTGCGGATATGGTGATGGTGAAACCCGGCCTGCCCTACCTTGATGTCATCCGCCGCGTAAAGGACGAATGCCGAATGCCTACTTTTGCCTATAACGTGTCGGGCGAATACGCAATGCTCAAGGCCGCCGCACAGAACGGCTGGCTCGACTACGACAAGGCCGTCATGGAAATGATGATGTGTTTCAAGCGTGCCGGTGCGGACGGTGTATTAACCTACGCCGCCAGAGACATCGCCCGCCTGCTGAAAGGGTAAAGGAACGGCCAGCCCGCGCTTTTGTTCCCCGAAAAAACTTCAGAAAATGCAAATAAAGACCGGCATATATTGCCATGTTCAGTCGTTTAGCAGAAATCGGCTCCCTTATGACGGGCGCCGAAACTGAAAGGGCGCAACATGAAAATAACGGCAAAAGACAGCGGGGCCGTGAAGACCGGCAACGCGCAACTCGACCATATCCTCGGCGGCGGCTTGGCGCGCGACCGCGTTTATCTTGTGCAGGGATCACCGGGTGCCGGCAAGACCACCCTTGCCCTGCAATTCCTGATGGAGGGTATCGCGCTCGGCGAAAAGGCGCTGTACCTGACCCTGTCGGAAAGCGCGTTTGAACTGCAGCATGTCGCAAAAACGCATGCCTGGTCGCTGGAGGGGATGACCATCCTCGAACTGCTGACCCCCGAAGACGCGTTGCAGACCGAAAACCAGTACACCATGTACCAGCCTTCTGAAGTCGAACTGGGCAACACGACCGAAGCAATCATCGCGGAGGTAGAGCGTGTAAAGCCCGACCGCGTTGTGCTGGATTCCCTGTCCGAACTGAAACTGCTGGCGCAAAGCCCCTTGCGTTTCCGCCGCCAGATTCTGGCGCTGAAAAAGTTCTTCACCACCCGCGCCTGCACCGTCATGTTCCTCGATGATAAAACCACCACCAACGCGGAAAACTTCCAGCTGGAAAGCATCGCGCACGGCGTGCTGGACCTGGAACAGCTGTCCCCTGAATACGGCGCGGAAAAACGCCGGCTGCGCATCAAGAAACTGCGCGGCCAGAAATACCGCGGCGGATACCACGATTTCGCCATCAACAAGGGCGGCATTTTCCTGTTCCCGCGCATCACCCCGTCCGAACATTCGCGTGCGGACATCAAGAAACAGCTCAAAAGCGGCGTCGCCCAGATCGACACCCTGATGGGCGGCGGGATCGAGGAAGGCACGAGCGTCCTGCTGCTCGGCCCCGCAGGCGTCGGCAAATCGACGCTGGCGCTTCAATATGCCGTCAACGCGGCAAGTGAAGGCCATCAAGCCGTCATCTTTACCTTCGATGAAAGCATCAACACCATGCTGCACCGCGCAGCCGGCATCGGGATGGAGCTGAAAAAATATATCGACAAAGGGCTGATCCACCTGCAGCCGATCGATCCCACCGAAATGTCGCCCGGTGAATTTGCCCACCGTGTCCGTGAAACGGCGGGCGGTGAAAACGGGGAAACCTCCGCCAAGGTCGTGGTGATCGACAGTCTGAACGGTTACCTGAACGCCATGCCCGAAGAACGCTTCCTGATGTCGCAGATGCACGAACTGCTGAGTTACCTTGGCCATCACGGGATCGTCACTTTCCTTGTCGTGGCGCAGCACGGGCTGCTGGGAGATTCGATGCAGACGCCGCTTGATACCAGCTACCTTGCCGATTCCGTCATCCTGTTCCGTTATTTCGAAATCAACGGGGAAGTGCGGCAGGCGATTTCGGTCCTGAAAAAACGCAGCGGCGCGCATGAAAAGACCATCCGCGAATTCAAGATCGGCAAAACCGGATTGCAGGTCGGCGAACCGCTGGCGCAATTCCATGGCGTATTGACCGGAACAGCGATTCAAAAGCAGGAATGACTTGCGTGGGGCCACCATGACAGCAGACGCGACAGAACACGAGCTACGCGTCCTCGTCCTTGCGCCGACGGCGAAGGATGCGCAGATTACCACCCGCATCCTGCGCGATGCGGGGGTGGATTGCCACACCTGCCTGCATATCTCTGAAATCTGCGCCGAAATAGACAAGGGCGCGGCCGTCGCCATTATCACCGAGGAGTCCCTCTTCGCCGATGACAAGAACATGCTGGGGCAAATGATCCTGCGCCAGCCTGCATGGTCGGATTTTCCGTTCCTGCTGCTGACGCCCGCGCGCGAGCCATCGGAGCAGGCGCGCAAGAAAATGGACATCCTGCAACATATGACACTGATCCGTCGTCCCGTGCAGGTCGTGGAACTTCTGAGCGCGATCCGCACCGCGCTGCGCGGCCGGGCGCGCCAGTATCAGGTGCGCAACCACTTGCAGGAGCGCGACCGCCAGGCGGACGCGTTAATGCATGAACGCGATCGCGCAGAGGCGGCGAACAAGGCGAAATCCGAATTCCTTGCTAATATGAGCCACGAGATCCGCACCCCCATGAACGCGATCTACGGGCTGTCGCAGATTTTAGGCGCAAGCAAGCCGCTGACCGCGAAGCAGGAGCAATACATCCATACCCTGCAGACCAGCGCGAATTCCCTGCTGGCGCTCATCAACGACCTGCTGGACATTTCCAAGATCGAGGCAAGCTCGGTCGAGCTGGAGCGCATCCCGTTCAACCTCGCGCAGCTGGTGAATGACGTCACATCGATCATTTCCGTGCAGGCGAAACTGAAACAGCTGCGCGTCGTGATCGAGGGTAACCTTGATTATAGCTCAGTGTATCTGGGCGACCCTACGCGCCTGCGGCAGGTGCTGACCAATTTGTGCAGTAACGCCGTCAAGTTCACCGACGAAGGCACCATAACCATCACCGTGAACGAAGGCGCAATCGATGCGCACGGCACGCGGCGCGTGACACTGGCCGTGCGCGATACCGGCATCGGCGTCACGGCAGCGCAAATCGAGACCATCTTCCAGAAATTCGTGCAGGCTGACAATTCCATCACCCGCAAATACGGCGGTAGCGGCCTTGGCCTTGCCATTTCCAAACATTTGATTGAGATCATGGGCGACGCTATCTCGGTGGAAAGCGCCCCGGGCGAAGGATCGACCTTCACGATCAGCCTGCCGTTGCAGCCGGGCACGGCGGAGGACGGCAGGCATGCGCCGCTCGCCCTCTCGAGCCGAAAAAATGCCGCTCCCGCGCAAGGCCATATCCTGCTCGTCGAAGACAATTTCCCCAACGTGCTTGTCGCCGGCACATTTCTGGAGGAATTCGGCTATAGCTTCGATGTCGCATCGAACGGCCAACACGCGCTGCAACAGCTGCGTAGCCAATATTATGATGCCGTGCTGATGGATGTGCAGATGCCCAAAATGAACGGCTGGGACACAACCCGCGCCATCCGCACACAGGAACAGCAGACCAACCTTCCGCGCCTGCCCGTGATCGGCATGACCGCCCATGCCTTAAGCGGCGACCGCGAACGCTGCATGGATGCGGGTATGGATGATTATATCTGCAAGCCGTTCGATGCGAACGAACTCCGCAACAAGCTGAAATTGCTGATCCCCGAAAAACCGCTGGCGAATTAGCGCGATATATCCAGCTCGCCGGTATCAATATCGTTCATGTCTTCGCGGTTCTGCTGCATCTGCGCAAGCGAGCATGAATGCGGCACGGATTTCGTGCGCACCATGATGTCATGCGCGACATAACTCATGCCCAGCGTCACGATATAGATAAACACCGTCATCCACAGCGTATCCTTGGGCGTCCATGTGGCCTGCACATATTTCATGCGCTCGCGCTCCGACACCTTGAACTGCCAGACGCAGGATTCCAGCTTCCAGAACCCGAGCGTCAACAGGCCGAGGTTGAGCAGCGCCAGCTCCTGCCACGTAAACAGGATAAAGACAGCGGGAATGCAGCCAACGGTCAGGTAACCGACCCAAGGGGCCAGTTGCCACATCACCATGGCCATCGTCGAAACAAACGCAAGATTTGCCCAGAACCGCAAATGCACCTGATCGGGTGTCACCGGTTTCAGTTTTTTCGCGGGCATGTAGATTTTATAATATTCGTACAGCACATAGGCAAACAACAAGAACAGCACAACTCCCGACACCTGCAGGAACGGATATCCCTTGCCATCGGCGCTGCAGGCGAGCGGCTCCAGCTTGGGGGCCAGCGAGCAGGCTTTTTTCTTGATCGCCGCCGGAAAGGCGAAAGGGTCGATCAGGAACATTTTCGTGATGACCGCGAACATCATGATAAAGGCGGTCTGGCGCAATCCCTTGCGCTGGTTGGCAAGCCCGCGTTTCAGCGCAAACATCGCGCATAAAAACAGCAAGGGCCCGCCGGCATAGTACAGAAACCATGCCAGATCGAAGCAGTAAAACCAGCACATCATCAGCATGGGAATACCCTCTTCTACCTTGAATCTGTTGGGATTATGCCATGAAAGGCATTGTTATTACTAGGCTTTGACTTTTAAGGGCCAAAAAGCCATCCTGAGTGCCGGTTCAACAATTGCATTACATAACCCGCCATGCACGCCGTCAAATCGCTCCGCACTGAAATCATCGGCTTCGACAGCGGCTGGGGCTGCGCTGATTTCCGTTGCGAAGACGGACCCACGGCGGTCAATGCATCCTCCATTCTGGCCACCCTGGCCACGCTTGGTATCTCCGCCCGCTGGCACGCGCCGCTCGGCCTGAAATTCCTCGGCAAGCACGAAGACGTGAAGGGCAAGATGGACAGCCTGCCCGCCGTGCTGACCGCACTCCGCCGTCTGTCGAACACCGTGCGCACCTCCGTTGAAAACGGCAATGTGCCCATCGTCATCGGCGGCGATCATTCAAGTGCCATGGGCACATGGTCGGGTGTTGCCACCGCAAAAAACGCCCTCGGCAAATTCGGCCTCATCTGGGTCGATGCGCACATGGACAGCCATACCATCGAAACATCGCATCAGGGAAAATGGGGCGGCTGGTGGCACGGGCAGCCCGTCACAGCATTGACCGGCCACGGGTTGCAGGCCCTGCAACATATCGGCGGGTTGCTGCCTAAACTGTCGCCGCGCCATATCAGCATCATCGGCGCGCATAGCTTCGAGCCCGCCGAAATCGAATTCACCAAGCGCGAAGGCATCCGCGTTTTCTTCCTCGACGAAGTGCGGCGCCGCGGGTTCAGGGCGTGCTACGACGAAGCGCTGGCACGCGCCACCGCCGGTACCGATTTTTTCGGCATGACCATCGACCTCGATGCGTTCCGTCCCGAAGATTCGCCGGGCGTAGGATCGGCCGAAGACCAAGGGCTCGTCGCGGCCGAAGTGCTGCCTGTTCTCAAATCCATCGCCCGCGACAGCCGTTTTGCGGCGCTTGAACTGGCGGAATTCAACCCGCATCGTGACAAGTTGAACAAAACAGGGCAACTCATCGAAAATATTATCGAATCCTGCTTTTCATAATTGTATTTATCAATAAATAATTAACGATAGGTTGGCATACTATGAGTGTACCAACCCCGGAAGAAGTCCCGGGCCCTCCCTTTAAATATTTCAGGATGAAATGTTAAAGCTCGTCGGCAACATCATGGTGATCGTCTGTACGATTGGGGGCTACGTCGCCAACAACGGGCACCTCGCTGTCTTGTGGCAGCCGTTCGAATTGGTCATCATTTTCGGGTCGGCCTGTGCGGCGTTCCTCACCGCCAACTCGCCGCATGTCATCAAGCAGACGATTGCGGATATCAAGAGCATCTATAAAAAAGATACCTTCAACAAACCCGAATATGTCGAAGTGCTGTCGATGCTGTATGTCGTGTTCAAGACCGCCCGCATGAAGGGCTGGCTCGCGCTGGAGCAACATATCGAAAACCCCGAAGAGAGCGAGATCTTCAAGAAATTCCCGACCTTCCACGCCAACCACCACGCCGTCACGTTCCTGTGTGATTACCTGCGCCTGATTTCACTGGGCGCGGAAAAGCCGCACGAGATCGAGGCGCTGATGGACCAGGAAATCGAAACGCAGGCGGGCGAGCGCAACCACACGTCCCACGCCGTGCAGACGATGGCAGACGGCATGCCCGCGCTCGGGATCGTCGCCGCCGTCCTTGGCGTCATTCACACCATGGGTTCCATCACCGAACCCCCCGAAGTCCTCGGCCACCTGATCGGCGGCGCGCTGGTCGGTACGTTCCTCGGCGTCTGGCTGTCCTACGGCTTTATCGCGCCCATCGCATCGGCGATCAAGGAACGCAACGACAGCGAACTGAAATATTTCCTCTGCATGAAAACCTGCATCCTTGCCTACCTGCAGGGCGCCGCGCCGCAGGTGGCGATTGAATTCGGCCGCAAGATCCTGCTGCACGACACGCAGCCCACGTTTATCGAGGTGGAAGAAGCCACGCAGAACGTGACGGCTTAGCATGGCCAAGAAACAGAACGACGAAAAACAGCCGATCATCATCATCAAGAAGGTAAAGAAGATTTCCGGCGGCCACCACGGGGGCGCATGGAAAGTCGCCTATGCCGACTTTGTGACCGCGATGATGGCGTTCTTCCTTTTGCTCTGGCTGCTGAACGTCACGACGGACGAACAGAAGGCCATGATCTCCGCCTATTTCGCGCCCGCCGACCCCCGTATCGCAACCTCCACCAGCGGCGCGGGCGGCGTGATGGGCGGCACCACGATATCGCCCGATGGCGCGATGACCAGCGACCGCACCCCGATTTCGCAACAGCGTGACCCGTCCGAAGGCGTCGGCCGCGAAGATGGCGAAGACGGCGTCAACAAGATGACTGCCGAAGAGGAAAAAGAAATCGAAGCGATGGACAAAGCGGATGATAAAGCCTTCGACAACGCCGCCGACCAGATCAAGAAAGCCATCGAAGAGCAGCCCGAACTGAAAGAGCTTGCCCAGAACCTGCTGATCGACATGACGCCCGAAGGCCTGCGCATCCAGATCGTCGACCAGGAAGGCAAGCCGATGTTCGAAACCGGCAGCGCCAAGCCCCTGCCCGCCGCGCAAAAGCTGTTCAACCTTGTGAACTCCGTCATCAAGCCGTTGCCGAACAAAATCTCGCTGCGCGGGCATACCGACAGCGTGCCGTATGGCAAGGACGCGGCCTATAGCAACTGGGAACTGTCATCCGACCGCGCCAATGCCAGCCGCCGTGTGCTGCTGGCCGGCGGCCTTGCGACCGACCGCATCGAAAACGTGCAGGGCAAAGCCGACCGCGAGGCATTGGTGCCGAACGATCCCGCCAACGCCCGCAACCGCCGCATCAGCGTGATTTTGCTGAAGCAATCCATCACCAGCGATATTAAAAAAGCCGCCGCACAGAAAAAGCCTGTCATCAAGAAACCAACGAAGCCCGGCGTAAAACCGGCAGATCCCGGCCTCATCCAGTTCCCGTGATCTCTTTAATCCCCTCTCCCGCCTGCGGGAGATGTCTAGGGAGAGGGTAGAGAGCCGAATAAAATTTAAGGGCTGGCAGCATACGATTACATACGTGCTGTTCCCACTCCCCAAGCATCCCCCGCTTTGCGGGAGAGGGGAAATAAGGATATAATTAAACTATGAACGTCAAATCGACCACGCTGCAGCTATACCTGCTCCCTTCCGGCCCCTGCCCCTATCTTGACGGGCAGGTGGAGCAGAAGGTTGCGACGTTGCTGTCGCCAGTCGAGCTGCCCCTCGCCCCGCGCCTGATCGAGCGCGGGTTCCGACGCAGCCAGGGCATGTTCTACCGCCAGAAATGCCCCGCCTGCCGCGCCTGCATCGCCGCGCGCATCCGTCTGAAGGATTTCACGCCCGACAGCAATTTCCGCCGCGTGCTGAAAAAAAATGCCGAACTGCATTTCACGATCGAGGAATCAAAGGCGACCTTTGCGCTGTATGAACTGTTTTCCACCTACCTGCACACGCGCCACCCCGATGGCGGTATGACCGAAATGTCCTATGGCGCGTTCCAGCAGATGATGGACGACAGCCCGATGGACACCAAATTCCTTGTCGCCCGCCGCGGCGACGAGGTTGTCGGCGTGATGCAGTTCGACGACCTGCCCGATGGCGCATCCGCCGTTTACAGCTATTTCAGCCCCGCAGATGAAAAACGCAGCCTTGGCACTTGGCTGGTGCTGAAACTGTGTGAATACACGGCTCAGGCGGGCAAGCCGTTTATCTATCTCGGCCTGTGGGTGCGCGGGTCGCAGAAAATGGCCTATAAATCCCGCTTCCAGCCGCTGGAACTGTTTGTCGATGAACGCTGGGTCGATTTCGATACCGTTGTGACGCCCGACGGAAATCAAGCTTCCTCGCCCTGATCCTCTGCCGGGCAGACGGGACAAAATCAAATATGCAGGAAATTTTTCAGCGAAAATTTCGGCTTTGCCGCCGCCAGTTTCAGCACGTGCGCGGCCTGCCCGGTTTTGTCGAAACCTTCACGCACAATCCCGATCAGGGCAAGGGCGACGTTTTCTGGCAGGCGGCCTTCCTTCATGTGTTCAGCGGCAATAGTTACAATCGTGAGCAGCGCAATTGCGAAAGTCTTGCCATGTTCGATATGGTCGGCGCGGGGCTTGCTCAGCACCTCCGCCACATCCAGCGCGGCCTTGATTTTTTCGGTGCGGGGCAGCGGCGAGATGATGGCGAGCCAGCGTTCCGCCGCCGCCTTGTCGATTTCGGCATCCGGCGCGTTGTTTTTTGCGGTGGCGCGCAAGATGGTGGCGATCGAAGCCGCATCGCGCGCCTTCGTCATTTCCTGCAGCAGCAGATGCCGCGCGCTGTCCTTCAGCGCGTCTTCGTTGGCGGCATGGCCCAAACCGATCGAACCGATCAGCGCGACGCGTTCATTGAAATTCGGGATTTTATTCGCATCGGCAAAGGCGCATAGCACTGCGTCCATTTTCTTGACCGTATAACGCGCCAGCGCTTTGTCCTTGTGCGACATTTCCAGCAAGCCGTCGAAGGCCTTGTCGCAGGTGATGTCGCGCGCGTTTTCAAACATTTTTTGCGCGAACAGCAAATGTGCGGCGGGTTGCGATACCTGTTCGAACAACCCTGCGAAAACATCGGGCAGTTTGTCGTGTGCGGTTTCGGACAGCACGTTCAGGGTTTTGGTGACAACGGTATCCAGCATCGCGGCATCTGATTCCTGCGCCGCATACTGGCGCAGCTCGCGCGCGGCGGCACCCGCATGGCCTTCCGATAAATGCGCCGCAATCGATGCCAGCATCGCGCCGCGTTTTGCGGACGGAAGCTGTTTTCGTGCGGTGCTGGAAAAGGCCTGAAGCATCAATATCCCCTGTTATGGTAGGGGTATTCTGTCATACGGGTGTTAAGGGGCGGTAAATATGGCAAGGTGATATGGGATATTTTTGCGGAAAAGCCTTTGTATTTCCGTATTGTTAGAACGGGTAGAGAATCAACGGCGCCGATACAAAACCGCCTGCCCCAAAAACATTCGCGAAAGCGCGTTACAACGCGATAAACAAAACCCTGCTTTGAAATTATTTTTTCCCGCGCAAGCCGTTGCCGACGTTCTCATTACTGCCTGTTCAAACGCGTTGTCACCAAAAATGACATTGAAACATGAGGTCAAAGTTGAGAGAATCTTATTAGGCTCTAGAGCCGCGCCCACCAAGGTTTCCAAACATACAGCCAGGAACAAGTTTACGGTTTCTCCGCCGCTTTGGCGTGGCCGCGCGCGTCTTCAATAACGCTGCACTGCAGCAAGCTTTACACCCCTTAAGTACCGGATTTTATGATGATTTTGGCTCCCGTTTTCGGTTGGCAATTGCCCCTGCTTGGTTTAACTAATTGTCCATGCCTCAGGCGTATGATTGAGGAAGCAAAAATCCTTATACAGCAGGTGTTTCGCATGTCTAAATCCCCCCAAAAAGACCGCCTTATCCAAAACGCATTGATCGCGTCGCGAGAAGGGAAAGGGGCGAAAAAAGAAAACCAGCTGCTGCACGAATTCCTCTCCGCTTTTTACCAGCAAGTGCCGCCCGATGATTTGCAGGGCTGGAAGGCCGAAGACCTTTCCCGTGTTGCAGGTTCGATGTGCGATTGGGCGTCCGAGCGCGCCTCTGCCCAGCTGAAAGTCCGCGTGTTCAACCCCGAACTGAAACGCGACGGCTGGCACATACCGCACACCGTCATCCAGATCGTGAATGACGACATGCCCTTCATCATCGACAGCATCGCTTCAGACCTGTTATCGCAGGGCTTAAACATTGATGTGCTGTTCCACCCGATTTTGTCCGTCGCGCGCGAAGGCAGCAAATTGAAATCCGTGCAGGCCGGAAAACACGCCGATGCGAAGCAGGTTGAATCTTGCGTTTATATCCAGCTGGAACAGATGCTGACGACCGATGCGATGCGCAAGCTGCAGGCATCGCTGGAACAGACCCTGAATGATGTACGCGCCGCCACCAATGACTGGCGCGCCATGCTGGCGAAAATCGACGAAGTGTCGCTGTTCGCTGAAGGTTTTGCCAAGAACCACGATCATCACGACCTGCAGGAATCCCGCGATTTCCTCGCGTATGTCAAAAGCAACAATTTCACGCTGCTTGGCTATCGCGGCTACAACGTCGGTGGCGGCAAGGCGGCGACGATTGCCGGTTCCAGCCTTGGCATCCTGAAGGGCGGCCGCGTGATCGAAATCGGCGACGACGCCGAAAACCGCCTGATCGAAGGCCTGCGCGCATCCCGCTGGGCGGTGTCGATCGGCAAACTGGTCGGCGAAATTTCGACCGTCCACCGCCGCGTGCCGATGGACGCCATCGTCGTGAAATCGGTGAATGCCAAGGGTGAACTTGCCGGCATGCATATCTTCGTCGGCCTTTTCACATCATCCACTTATTCCTGCCGCACAAGCGAGATCCCGATGGTGCGCCAGAAGGTTGCCGAAACCATCGAGCATGCGGGCTTTATCCGCGGCACGCACGACTACAAGGCGTTGGAGCATATCCTCGAAAAAATGCCGCGCGACGAACTGTTCCAGGTGTCATCCGACGACCTGCAAAAACTTTCCCTCGGTATCCTGCGGCTGCAGATCAAGCAGCGCGTCGCGCTGTTTTCGCACATGGACACGATGGGGCAGCATATGTCCTGCCTGCTCTATGTGCCGCGTGACCGTTTCAACACCAAATTCCGCCTGCAGGCCGCCCGCATTCTGGAACAGGGCCTGAACGGGCGCGTTGCCAATTACTTCACCACGCTCGATGACAGCCTGCTTGCGCGGCTGCTGTTCACCGTACGCGTCGAAGACGGCGGCGCGTCGTACAACCATGCGAAACTGGAAGCGCAGCTGATCGAGCTTTCCCGCGAATGGGATGAACGCCTGAAAAAAGTCCTGATCGACGTCTATGGCAAGATCAAGGGCGAAGAACTTGCCGTAAGCTATGGCCGCGCCTTCCCGTCCGCGTATCATGAATCAATCGAAATCGGCAACGCCGTACACGATATCCGGCAGTTGGAAACGATGGTGCATAACGACGCCAGCAACGATATCCGTGTCGAATTCTATCGCCTGAATACCGCGCCGAAGGGCGAATACCGGTTGAAGGTTTACCATGAATCGAAGCCCGTGCCGCTGTCGGACATCCTGCCCGTGCTGGATGCGATGGGCTTCAAGTCTGAATCCGAAATGCCCTATGAAGTGAAGCCGATGGGCTATGGCGGCGCAATCTGGATCCACGATTTCGTGCTGAAAGGCCCCGAAGACGTCGAACTCGAAAAAGTGAAACAGAACCTTGAAGAAACCTTCATCCAGGTCTGGAAGGGCCGTGCGGAAAGCGACGGGCTCAACCAGCTTGTCTTGCGCGCCAACCTCAACTGGCGCGAAGTGAGGGTGCTCCGCACCTATTCCGGTTACATGCGTCAGGCGCGCCTGCCGTATTCACGCGTTTACATCGAACAGACGTTGGCCGCATATCCGCACATCGCGCGCGAACTGGTCGAGATGTTCAAGCTGCTGCACGACCCGAAATCGGGGGCGAAATCGGCGGAAAAGGCGCGCCTGACAGGCGAAAAAATCATCGAGATGCTGGGCAACGTCCAGAAACTCGACCATGACCGCATCCTGCGCAGCTATAAAACACTGATCGAAAATACGCTCCGCACCAGTTATTTCCAGACCGACGAAAACGGGATGCCGAAAAACCTGCTGGCGGTGAAGCTGGATTCCAAGAACATCGCCGAACTGCCGCTGCCGCGTCCGCATGTGGAAATCTATGTTTATTCCACGCGCTTCGAGGCGATCCACCTGCGCGGCGGCGACATCGCCCGCGGCGGGATCCGCTGGTCCGACCGCCACGAAGATTTCCGCACCGAAGTCCTGAGCCTTATGAAGGCGCAGCAGGTGAAAAACACCGTCATCGTGCCGGTCGGCGCGAAGGGCGGTTTCGTGGTGAAACAGCCTCCGAAAACGGGCGGCCGCGATGCCTATCTGCAGGAAGGCGTCGATTGCTACAAGATTTTCGTGCAGGCGTTGCTCGACCTCACCGACAACAGCGTCAAGGGCAAGATCGTGCGCCCGAAAGACGTCGTGTGCCATGACGGCCCCGACCCGTATCTGGTCGTGGCGGCGGATAAAGGCACGGCCACATTCTCCAACCACGCGAACGGATTGTCTGTGAAGGCCGGCTTCTGGCTCGGCGACGCGTTTGCCTCCGGCGGCGCGACAGGTTACGACCATAAAGGCATCGCCATCACCGCACGCGGCGGCTGGGAATGCGTGAAACGCCATTTCCGCGAAATGGGCACCGACATCCAGAAACAGCCCTTCACCACCGTCGGCGTGGGCGACATGGCGGGCGACGTGTTCGGCAACGGCGTGCTGCTGTCGAAACAGATGAAGCTGCTGGCCGCGTTCAACCACGTGCATATCTTCTGCGACCCGAACCCCGATCCGGCATCAAGCTTCGCCGAACGCCAGCGCATGTTCGATAACCGCCTCGGCTGGGATGCGTACAACAAGGAAAAAATCTCGGCG
>JBBRVE010000065.1:0-17558 GCA_038247245.1 Bdellovibrionales bacterium
ATGAAGACCGGATTTTCTCTCTGAATCTGGTCCGACAAATGGGGGAAGACCACAAGGCTGGATTTTCTCTCAGCCGATGGTCCGAAGATTGGGTGAAGACCAAGAAGACCGGATTTTCTCTCTGAATCTGGCCCGACAAATGGGTGAAGTCCACCGGCGGCCAAGGCATCGCGCCTAATGTGCCTTGAAGATAGCGTACATTTTAGTGGCCGCTGTCATTGCTTGACGGCGGGGCCCCGAATTCATGAGCGCATTTTTTAAAACGCTAGCCAGTTCTTTGGCAGAGGCATCTACTGCTAATTGTGTAGGGTCGAGTCCTACGAAGAGTTTTTGGGCGGCCTGTGTAAAGGATGCATTGAGCTGGCTATATCCTGCATCTTTCTCGACTAGGTTTTGATGTTTGGCAACGTCACGGGGGCTTGCTTTTGTTGAACCTGCTTTCAGGTTGAGATCGAGCAGCATGTATTCAAAATACTGACTGGTGAATGTTTCATTCATTACAAAACTTCCTCTGAAAGAGAGTTAAATTAAAGGTTGTTTTGCATCGGTGCCGGAAAGTATGGGGCGTGAAACTTGTAAAAACGCGCCATTAAAGGAGGCCGATAACTTGAATAAGATTTTATTATTATTGGTATATTATGTCAAGCCACATTTATTAAGGCATTGTAGAATATATCTTTTATAAGAAATACACATAGAGGGATTCATTATGCTTTTTAGTGATCTAACTGAGTCAGTTTAGATCGCCAGCCTGTGAAATGATCAACTTAGTCAGAAATTATTCGTGCTAAATATTCAAGCGAGTCAGTGGGTTAGAATAAATGATTTGCGCAACTCGACTATATGGAATACTACAGGCTACAAGCCGAGTGCATCTACGAGACAGAGCGGTTTTACCTGAAGTGGTATTGTTTCTCGCCTGTCACCTTCCGTCGCACTCCCAAAACAACCAAGAACCATTTGTTCGAGGTTGTTGTCATGGCTAAGTGAAATCCCGACTGGATATGAGGAAGTGAAGCGGCTGCTTGTCGAAGGCGTCAGGAAGGGGCAGATCGTGGATTTTACAAACTTCAATTCCACAGCTCTGCGCGCCAACCTGAAAAATGTCCGCAATGAACCGAAGCTGGAATTGTAGGATTAAAAGGCAAACACTGTTAATTTTATAGAACCGCCAAATCTGAAAGAAAAATAGTATTGAGAAGTTTCGGCAGGCTATCGAGCAATTTGATAAAAAGAAACTGGCACGCGAATGTAAGCACCCAAAGATGATCAAGGCGATGAAAGATGCGCTTGTGAGCGTATATGACGAACTTAAGGAAGAAAGCGATAGCCATCATGGTAGCAACATCAAAGGTCCAGGCAGCATTAAACCTTAACCTGTGCTAGTGACGGATAATACACAGTACTAAACTTGAAGGAAAAGCATCATGAAGCCAAAACGCAACAGTACTGTGGTTTACAAACTAGCTGGCCGCAGTCTTGAAGCCGCATTGCTTTTGGAACGGGAACTCGCCAAAGAACTTCTGACCGTACCAGTGCTGCAAAAGGGAAAAATCAACGATATTCGCGACAGCTGGGATGGGATGTATAAAGGCCTCCTCGCGCGGCTCGAAAAAGAGTCACCTGATGTTCTGACCTTAACGGGCCTCAATAGTCCCGCTGTGCAGGTGTTCCAAGGCCCGCAAACCCTGCCGCGCGCCTATGTGGAGTTTCCGAAGATTTTCTCCTCGCCTAAAAAAACACCCGAGTATTTCATGTATGCGCCCGTGGATTATAAAGGCAGGTATTTCGTACCGGCAGATGCTGTTCTCCTGACCGACAAGGAGGAACAGATTATTAATAACCGTCTGTTCGCAGGTGGCTGGCTCGGGAACGCGCCGATTGTTTCGGTTAAAAAGCCGGGAGTTGCCACCCCTGCCGATTACGTCGCGCCGTCAGCAGTTAAACTTCGCAAGGCTTTTTCTTACGCACAGAACGACCGTGTCATCTACCTCGCCGCAGGCCGCAGTCTTGAGATCGTCGAGGATTACCGCGCGCGCACTCAGGACTGGGAAAGTAAAATCAAGGCGGCCTGCCGGGCGATCGAGGCAGAAGCCAAAAAAACAAAAACAGACATCCTTCTCGGCCTGCCCGCAGGTGAAGACGTGCGTATCAGCGCGACCTACAGTTACAGCAGCGGCGGCGGAGATAAAGCAACGCTTTTGCTTTCCATACGCCGCGAAGGAAAGAACAGCATCTGGGATGCGGGCCAGACTGTTGACGCTTTACCCTCGCCTGCTTTCCATCTATCGAACCGCGAAGGCGGCGGAGACATTGTGACCGTGCGCACTGACACACCGGAGGGGAAACAGCTTGCCGCTTTAATCGACGCTATCCCGCTGACACCCGGCCTGCGCGACTATCCGGAGCTTTTTGCCAATTTCGACATCAAGCACGACCAGGTCAGCCGCACGCTCGGCGTAAACGGCGTTGTTCCGCAGGCGGTCGAAGTCGATAGGCGCACAGTGCTGGTCTACAGCGCCTCGCCGAAGAATAAAGAAAACAAATTCTGCCCCCCTGGAGCGAAATCTTTTCCAGCAGAAGCCTATGAATGGCTCAGATCGGATGAGGGTGACCGCAACATGGGCATCACGCCGCCGCCGATGCCTAAGGAAATCATAGATATTCTGGCTGCCGCCGATGCGTCGCTGACCGTAGGAAAAAGGCGTCAGCAGACCCCGAGACGCTAAACGACGAGATAGCTAAATAACTATGCCGGCAATCTATTTACGTGACCACGAGGTAATAAAAAGATGCAAAGACCTTTCGTTTCCATCCATACATCAGACTATGCGGCTGCATTGAAGGTAGCTGAGAAATTCAATATCGCTGCTCAAGCGCGCCCTAGCCGCAAGGTTGCAGCGGTTCTACATGACGCTGTCGATTTCCTCGGCGGCACTCTCGGAGAAATTGCGAAGGGCAACCTCATCGTGACCGGCAGCGGATGGCACGGGCCAGACCCATTCCTCGACAAGTCAATCGGCCTTGCCATCGCGCGTAAAAAGTCGGGATCAGATTACTTGACAGGCGATGTCGATGTGACGCTGACTAAACGCGACAAGGCGGCGCTGTCCGATATCCGCAAGACGTTCAGCCTATCGTCAGACAAGCAGGCTGCAGAACTCGCTCTCCGGGTATATGATTACCTTACCGACGGATTATGGCGTGGCAACGGCTTCGGCTACTGGAACCGAAACAGTGTTGAACTCGACACCGATAAAATCAAAATGAGACTGTTCCCGCAAACGCCGTAACTGAGGCAACGGGAGAGGTAAAGAGACCGGTCACGATGCCCGGAAATGACAAAGGGCCTTGACTCCAGAGTTTCCGTATGATTACTTATCCTCCGAAGGAGAATAACCGTGTCCCAGAGCCATATCCGCCACCGCCTTGCGGGCGAGAGCCTAGCAGCGGCAAAAATCGCCGAGGTTTTTATTTACAAGAAAACGCAACACCTCGACTGGAACGACCGCACCGCTGCCTTTATCGCCGCCCACCCCGCCGAGGCCGCACTGCTGGGTATGGATCATGCGACGGTGCAGGCAGGCGACTGCGGCGGACGGTTGCGGGCCTATCAAACCTTTCCCACGCTCTACCACGCACACGACAAGAATTTCTACCTCGACTGCCCCATCGCCCATAACGGAAAGCATTTCACGCCCAAAGAGGCCCTGCGCCTTGGCGCCAAGGAAGAGGAAAAATCCTGGCAGCATTTCAATGCTGGCATGGGAGAAACCATTGCCCCCGTCCTGCATATCAAACCCGAAGGCGTCGCCGCGCCCAAGACCGCGAAGCATTTAAGCGAAGATGTGGATTACGGCGGGAGAAACCTGCCCATCGCCATGTGGGGGGCTTCCTCCACTTACGTTTATTTACCTGACGCCAAAGCTCTTGCGGCGCTCAAGGCGTTTGAAACGGAAAACGCCGCGTTCACCAAAGCTGTGGAAGACCTGACCCGCGCCGTCTCCGGCATCATTGCCGTTCTGACGCCGAAGATGCAGGAACGGCAGGAGAAAAAGAGCACTATCCGGCCCTCTCTGTACTTCAACGACACGGAAAAATCGCTGGATGTGCATCTTGATAACGCCTACCTTCCCGACCATCCCGCGTTTGATATTAAAGACAGCAAGGGATACAACGGCAAAATGGCGTTCAAGGTGCGCCCGAATACGGCAACGGCGGAAGGACAGCAACTCGCCAGCCTGTTCAACGCCATCGGTCAAAAACCGAGCCTCGCACAAAAACTGGGGCTGCAGGAATCCGCCTATCCCCGCTTCGATGAAATTGACGGCAAGCAACGTCTGGTGACGCGCACCCCCGTCGCCAGCCTCGTCGCCAGCCTCGTCGCCGACACGGAAAAGGATTGGGTTTTGCGCGACAAGGACGATGAAAGCTACAAGGTCAAAGCGCCACCGCGGCCTTTTTAGTGTGAAAAAATTTAAACCTGAAACGACCGCCGCTTCAAAATCCCGAAAAAATCCCAAAATAGTTGTGAAATTGAGTAAAGAGACAGTAAGGAAAATTAGGACATAAATTCCTTACCTAAAGCCAAATTCTGGGTCAAAAAGGCAGCTCTGGTTGGCGTTAGTTTTTTTGCCTAAAAGTGTGTAAGTAGTGTGCAAGTGGTAACTAATTGTAAAACATGCCCAATTTGCATGCGCTAGTTCTTGGAACTAGCAGCACCAAAAGCCCCTGAAAAATAACGCTGAAAATACAATGGAAATGGCGGACAGGGAGGGATTCGAACCCTCGATAGGCTTACACCTATACTAGTTTTCGAGACTAGCGCCTTCAACCGCTCGGCCACCTGTCCTCTCGATAGGCCGGAAATGTAGCAGAAAGTGTCGATTCCGGTAAAGTCTTTGTTTTTGGAAGGTTTTTCAAGGATTCCAAGGAATTTCGGGCGGCCATCGTCTAATCTTGGGCAATTAATGGAGGTTTTTATGCTTTTTCGTGCGCTGTCGTTTGTGGTTCTTTTCATGGCATTGACGGGCCCGGCGGCGGCCTGCAGGTACCAGCAGCGTCCGCTGGCGGAGACGTTGAAAGATGCGCAGCAGGCCTTTATCGGCACGGTGCGCACAGTTGAAAACGGTCAGGCGACACTGGTTGTCGAACAGGTGGTGCGGGGCGTGACTGAAGGGCAGGAAGTGGTGGCCGATGACGAGGGCAGCAGCTGCGATATACGCTTCACGGCGGGGCAGCGCTGGCTCTATCTCGGCTCGGTGCATCCCTCTGGCTCGCTATTGTTGCAGGATGAAAACGGCAATGAAATGCAGGATAATCTGAAGTTTGTGACGGAGGCGCTGGGTACCCTTCCTGCCGCGCGGGGCGGTATGCTGATCGGCGGCATGCTGGAGCGTTCCTGCGCGCCGTGGGATGGCGCTGCGTATATGATCACGCTTGATAATGGCATCACGGCGCATGTCTATGACAGCATCGTGGAGCGCGACAATATGCAGACCGCGGTATTTCAGGCCGATGGAAAACCCGAACACGGGCATGGCCAGATACTGGATTGCGCGAACAACAAGGCCTGCCAGCCGCTGACCGGCACGATTACGATGGGCGCGGTCGATTCCGCAACCGCGCGTGGCCGCATCGACATCAAGGACGGGGAACACAACATCCGCCATGTGTTCAAGGTGAAGCGGGTGCACAAACAGGTCTTCTGCGGCTGATTTTGCCCGGCAAGGCAGGGCAGGGGCAAAACGTTCACCCCACCCGCAAGTTATCTAAGTAGCTGTATTTTATAGTAAATGTATTTGGCATAATCCATGCATGGATAGATATACGAAGGGGTGGTCAGGGAACCGCAGCATCACCTCCGTGGTATATTTAACAGGAGCAATGGTTATGCAAAACAATACCGAAAACCCCGTCAATGCCCAACAACCTGCCAAAGGCGGTTACTACACCGTCAACCTCGATATTGATGGCAGGAAATTGCCCTATGTCGTTTTCGCGGTATCCGAATTCGATGCCGCCCGCAAAGTGAAATACGAAACCGGCTGCCTTGTCACCGACAGCGATGTCGAAGGCCCGTATCACAAATATATCTGATCCCGAATTTAATCCCTGCCCCCCAACCCCCGATGCGCCGGTGCCCCACACACCGCCGGCCATAAAAAAACAGCCCCCGCTTGAGAACGGGGGCTGATTTTTTTAGGACTTCGCTAAACTGTTATTTCTGGGTTTCGAGCCACTTGATCACGGCTGCGCGGTCTTCCGGTTTCTTGATGCCGAGGAATGTCATCTTGGTGCCCGGGATCGCTTTCTTGGGGCTCCACAGGAATTTGTTGAGCGCATCGTAATCCCATTTCTTGCCGTGTTCGGCCTTCATGGCGTCCGAATACGCGAAATCATCCTTGTGCGCATGCACGCCGCCGACGACGGCGAACAGGTTCGGGCCGACCTTGTTGGGCCCGCCGCTTTCAAAGCTGTGGCAGGAAGCGCAGACCTTCGCGAGTTTTTCGCCCTTGGCGATATCCGCGCCCGCGACATCGATCGGTTCCGGCTCGGTCTGTTCGGTTGCTGCGGGGCCGCCGCCGCCACCTTCCGCCGCCACGATTTCGAACGCGTCTTTTTCAAGATGGTGCGGGTGATACAGTTTGTGCGCCACAAAGCTCCCCAGCATGGCGATGATGCCAGCACAGAGAAGGGCCGCGAGTATTTTGTTGAATTCCATGCTCATGGAAAGACAGTCCTTTTTTATTGTTCTTTTTTCTTGGGTATCAATTTATCGCGTTTCTTATTTGGAATCCACCCGTTTGCGCTCTGCCACGATGGGTTCGACGGGTTGGAAGTCGATATCCCACGGGAAGTAGATCCAGGTGTCCTGGCTGACCCAGGTGACATAAGTGTCGACCAGCGGCTCGCCCGCGGGTTTCGCATAGACGGTCGCGAAATGCGCCTTGGGCAGCATCTTGCGGATGATCTTGGCGGTGCCGCCGGTATCGACGAGATCGTCGACCACCAGCCAGCCATCGCCGTCGCCGACGAGTTCGGGGTTGATGTTTTTCAGCACAACGGCTTCGCGCTGGTTTTTGTCGTCATAGCTGGAAATGCCGATGCTTTCGATCAGCTTGATGTCCAGCTCGCGCGCCAGTAGGCCGGTCGGGATCAGCCCGCCGCGCGTGATGCCGATGATGCCTTTCCAGTCGCTGCGTTTTTCGACAAGCCGCCACGCCAGCGCCTTGCAGTCGCGGTGGAACTGGTCCCAGGAAACAAGGAAGCGCTTCGGTGCGGGTGAATCGGACAAGGGGGCAATCTCCTGACTGTGCTGATTTATTTATATACGCCTGTTCGCGGGTGCAAGCCAAGACTTTGGCGATGCTCGCGAAATTTCGCTACAGAAAGGCGGGTTCCCTTGATATAAACGTTCAACACGCTCGGGGATGCGTCGAATTATGGATATATCTGCCCTTACTTTAAATGCCGCATGGTTTTTGCCGGCGCTGGTCGCCCTCTTCGTCTGGGGGCTGACGGCCTTCCTGCCCAAGCTTTTGCTGCGCAGTATGCAGCCGCTGCACATGATCGTTTATAACTGCATCTTCTTTTTCATCACGGTCTGCGGCGTACAGGTTGTGTTCTGGAACGATTTCGAATTCGACATGCGCGGCGTTGCACTCGCGATGGCGACAGGAGCCTGCGGCACGCTGGGGCAGGTGTTTTACCTCATCGCGTTGCAGCGGGGGCCGCTCACCTATGCTTCCATGATTTCATCGCTCTATCCGGCGGTGGCGACGTTGCTGGCGCTGATCTTCCTGCCCGATCCCCTGACGTTGCGGCAGGGCCTTGGCGTCGCGCTGGGTTTGGCGTCGATCATCACGCTGGTGCTGGCAAGCGATAGCCCGGCGAACCCGGCATTGCCAAAAGCGGTGAACGACCGATGATCACGGCATCCGACAAAAGATGGATTGTGCCCGCGATCGGCGCGATGCTGGTCTGGGGGTTCTGGGCCTTCCTGCCAAAACTGGCGCTGCAAACGCTGCAGCCGCACAGCATTATTTTCTATGAATCGCTTGGCAATTTCTGCGTCAGCCTGCCGATTTTGTTTCATTTGCGTTTCCGCCTGCAGTTTCAGGTGAAAATCGTGTTGCTTGTGGGCATGTCGAGCGCGCTGACAGCGCTTGCCATCCTGTCTTACTTCATCGCGCTGCATAACGGGCCGGTCGCGGTCGTGGTGACGATGACAGCGATGTACCCCGTGCTGTGCCTTGTGCTGGCGCGCGTGTTCCTGAAGGAAAAGCTCAACCGCACGCAATTCGCAGCGATTGCGATGTCGGTCGTGGCATTGCTGCTGCTGGTCTGGCCGACTTAAGCGGTCAGGCCGCCTTGTGCGCGTCCCATTTCGGTGCCCAGTCGGGGTTGATCAGGCGGCCGCCTTCGCGCGCGAGGCCGTGGATGATCTTCATGTCCATTTCATCCAGCGTGAAATCGAAAATATTGAAATTTTCGCGCATGTGCTTTTCCGACGCCGCTTTCGGAATGGCGGCGACGTCTTCTTGCTGCACCAGCCAGCGCAGCGCGATCTGGCCGACGGTCTTGTTGTATTTGTGCGCCAGCGACAGAAGGTCTTTCTCGTCATTGATCTTGCCGCGCGCAAGGGGCGAATAAGCAGTCAGGAACATGCCGTGATCGACCATATAATCATAGACGGGGCTTTGCGACAGGAACGGGTGGTATTCAACCTGATTGGTGGCAAGGTCAACGCCGAGGTTTTCAACGACTTCGGACATCTGCGCGACGGTGAAGTTGGAAACGCCAATCAGTTTCGTGCGGCCGTCTTTCTGCACTGCCTGCAACGCTTCCATCTGCTCCGCAAACGGGGTTTCCTTGACCGGCCAGTGGATCAGCAGCAGGTCAACGTAATCGGTCTTCAGTTTCTTGAGCGACCCGTCGAGCGATTTTTGCAGCGCGCCGTCACGGACATTCGACATCCAGATTTTAGTGGTCAGGAAGACTTCCTTGCGCTCGACGCCGGAATTCTTGATGGCATCGCCCACGAATTCCTCGTTCTCGTAGATCTGCGCGGTGTCGATATGGCGGTAACCGATTTCCAGCGCCTTTTGCACGCCCGTCAGGCATTCCTGTTCGCGCAGCTGCCATGTGCCATAGCCGAGGGCGGGGATTTTGTAATCTTTATGGGTGATATGCATCATGGCGATTTTCTCCGGTCAAAAAGTGTGAAATTTTTAAGAAGGGGTTAATGCGTGTCTGCCCAGTTAAGACCCCATCCAGCATCTACAACGAGCGGAACCCCGAGTCCGGTTCCCGCTTCTTCCATGATTTTTTTCACGAGCGCCTCGGTTTCGACCTTTTCGGCGACCGGAACCTCGAACAGCAATTCGTCATGGACTTGCAGCAGCATTCTTGCGCCCAGTTTGGCCTCGATGAGGGCAGGCGCGATCTGGATCATCGCTTTTTTCATGATATCGGCCGCCGTGCCCTGCAGGGGCGCGTTGATGGCCTGACGTTCGGCGAAGCTGCGCATGGCGGCATTTTTATCGGTGATGCCGCGCAGGTACACTTTGCGCCCGTGGAAAGTCTTCACATAGCCGTGCTGGCGCGCGAATTCCTTGGCTGAATCCATGTAGTTTTTCAGCTCCGGGAAACGGGCGAGGTATTGCTTGATGTAATTGGCGGCTTCGCCCTGCGGAATTCCCAACTGTTTCGCAAGCCCGAAACCGGAAATGCCATAGATGATGCCGAAATTGATCGCCTTGGCATTGCGGCGGATATCGGGCGTCATCTGGTCGAGCGGCACGCCGAACACCTGGCTTGCGGTTGCGGCATGAATGTCGATGCCGTCATGGAACGCCTGTTTCAGCTGCTTGATATCGGCAAGTTCGGCGGCCAGGCGCAATTCGACTTGCGAATAATCGACAGACAGGAATTCATAGCCGTCTTCGGGTATAAACGCCGCGCGGATTTTTTTGCCGTCCGCCGTCTTGATCGGAATGTTCTGCAGGTTGGGGTCGTTCGACGACAAGCGGCCTGTGTTCGCGCCGACCATGTTATAGGAGGTATGCACGCGGCCTGTTTTGGGGTTGATCGCTTCGGGCAGTGCGTCGGCATAGGTGCTTTTCAGCTTCGACAAACCGCGCCATTCCAGAATTTGCGCCACGATCGGATGGTCGCCCAGTTCCTCCAGCACTTCCGCGCCGGTTGCCCATGCGCCGGTTTTCGTTTTTGATGCGCCCGGCAAGCCCATTTCGCCGAACAGCACATCGCCCAGCTGTTTGGGCGACCCGATATTGAACGGATGGCCGGCCAGCCTGTGGATCTCTTCCTCCAGCGTCACCATCTTGGTCGCGAAATCATGCGAAATTTTGCGCAGGACGTTGGTATCAATTTTTACGCCGGTGAATTCCATGTCGGCGATGATGGGGGCCAGCGGTCGTTCCACGGTTTCATAGAATGACGCCATGCCTTCCTGCGGCAGGCGGGGGCGGAAAATCTTTTCCAGCTGCAGCGTCACGTCGGCGTCTTCGGCTGCATATTGCAACGCTTTGTCGAGCGGCACGAGATCAAAGGTCACGCGCGCCTTGCCGGTGCCCGTCACTTCGTCATAGGAAATCGGTTTATGGTTCAGCAGCAGCTCCGACAATTCGTCCATGCCGTGCCCGTGCATGCCGCCATCCAGCACGAATGACATCAGCATGGTGTCGTCAATAGGTGAGACGCGGATGCCGTAGTGCAGGAACATATGCAGGTCGTATTTGATGTTATGGCCGATCTTCAGGATGCCGGGATCCTCCAGCAGCGGCTTCAGCATCGCAAGCGCGCGCGCGACCGGAATCTGGCGCAGGTCGGCTTCAGGCTTTTTTTCCTGCATCGAGAAATCATAGCTTTCCGAATACCCCTTCGGGTCGCGGTGCTGCAGCGGGATATAGCAGCCATTGCCCTTTTCCGTGGACATTGAAATGCCGATCAGCTTCGCCTTCGACGGTGTCAGGTCGGTGGTTTCGGTGTCAATCGCCAGTTGCCCTGCCTCCATCGCGGCATCGATCCAGCGTTGCAGCGCGGCTTCGTCCTGCACCAATTCGTATGATGCGGGCTTTTCATTCAATGGCGCAGGGGTGCTGGCAACGATACCGGGGGTGGCTGTGTTTGCGGGCGCGGGGGCAGGGCCGCCCAGCTGTTTTTCCATCCGCGCCATCGTGGTCTTGAAACCCTGCAGCGCAAGGAATGCCATCAGCTTTGCTTTATCCGGTGTACGCAGCGAAAGTTCCGAAAGCCCCGGCGCGCCCGGCACATGCGCGTCCAGCTGCACAAGGCGTTTGGAAATGCGTGCGTTTTCGGCATGTTCGATCAGGCTTTCGCGGCGTTTGGGCTGCTTGATCTCGGAAGCGCGCGCCAGCAGAGTTTCAAGGTCGCCATATTCGTTGATCAGCTGCGCGGCGGTTTTCAAACCGATGCCCGGCACGCCCGGCACGTTATCAACGCTGTCGCCCGCAAGTGACTGCACATCGACAACTTTTGAGGGCGGCACGCCAAATTTTTCCAGCACTTCCGCCTCGCCGATATCCTTGTATTTCATCGGGTCGTACATGCGCACGCCGGGGCGCACCAGCTGCATCAGGTCCTTGTCGGACGATACGATAGCAACCGACTGTCCGGCCTCCACCGCAAGTCGCGCATAGGTCGCGATCAGGTCGTCGGCCTCATAGCCTTCCATCTCGATTGCGGGAATGGCGAAGGCTTCGGTCGCCTCGCGGATCAGCGCGAATTGGGGGATCAGGTCTTCGGGCGTTTCCGATCGGTTGGCTTTGTATTCGGTATAAATCTCGTTGCGGAAATTCTTGCGCTTGGCATCAAAAATAACTGCGATATTCGGCACCTTCATGTCGTTCAGCAGCTTCACCAGCATATTGGTGAAACCCAGCACGGCGTTGACAGGCGTGCCGTCGGGGCGGGTGAGGGGCGGCAGGGCGTGATAGGCGCGGAAAATGAAACCGGAGCCGTCGATGAGGAAAAGTTCGTTGTCGCGGTCGTGCTGGTTCATGGGGGCGGCCCGTTTCATTGCATATGTGCTGATCATGCTAAAATAAAGCTCCTGCGCTTGCGGTCAAGCAGCGGATGACGTTGACATAAGCGTTTGTCCTGTATAGGTTTTTTAGGTAGATTCGACAAGGGAAAAAACCGACATGCACGGCATCAGCGCGACCGACCCCGGCAACACCATCGACTGGGGAAAAACATCGGAGGATTACGCGAAGTACCGTGTGGGCCAGCCCGACAGTTTTTTCGATTACATGCGCACTTTCAAGGTCGGGCTGAACGGGCAATCGCTGCTCGACCTCGGCACTGGCACGGGCGCGATGGCGATCCGTTTCGCGCAGCGCGGCGCGGCGGTCAGCGGTATCGACAATTCCGAAGAACAAATCGCTTACGCGAAAAAAGCCGCTGAAGACGCGCGTGTGAAAATCGATTTCCGCGTCGGCGAGGCGGAGAAGCTGCCCTTCGAGAGCAAGATGTTTGATGTGGTTATTGCAAACCAGTGCTGGCTCTATTTCCGCCAGCAGGAAGTCATCCGTCAGGTGTTGTGGGCTTTGAAGGAAGGCGGCGTGCTGGTCACCAGCCATTGTTCATGGCTGCCGGGGCAGGACCCGGTTGCACAAGCGACCGAAGACCTTGTACGTGAATTCAACCCGAACTGGACGGCGCATAGCTGGTCGGGTTCGATCCCCGCCGTGCCCGCATGGTCGCTGACCGATTTCCGCCTGCGCGCGTTTTTCAACTATGACGAAAAAATCCAGTTCAGCCGCGAAGGCTGGGCCGGTCGCATTCGCGCCTGCCGTGGCGTGGGCGCGGCACTGCCGCCCGAAAAGGTCGCGGCGTTCGATGTGGCGCATCTGGAGATGCTGAAGAAAATGGTGCCTGAAACCTTCAGCGTGCTGCACCGTATAGACGCGCACATCCTCGAGCCGTTGTAACCCCTTGTAATAGTTAAATTAACCATTCGGTCAATTCCCAGAAGGGGATTGACGCGCCTATTGTTATGGCTTATTGCTTTTCCTACACACTATTCATAAGTTCGGAGAAGTTTAATTGGTCCAGTATTTCGCGACACGCCTTGCCGCATTTGCGCGCGCGGCGCTTGTTAAAAACAACGCTGAATTTGAAAACACCACCCGACCCGACACCACGCTGCATCCGTATAAATCGGAAACGCAGCCGCCCTGCAAATATGACGGGCATGAAATTTCCTATCACTGCAGCTCCTGGTAAATCATGCCCGCACAGTATTCCTATTTCCGCGCTGAAGGGACGAGCCTTGCCGCGATTGATACAATCGCCGCCGCAAAGCAGGAAGTCGAAGACATGCGCTGGCTGCTCTGCCAGCGTTACGATGCAAGCTCTGTTGTGGGCTGGCTCGATAACCAGACGGGCCGCTACACCATCCATGAATTCCAGTTCGGCCTGCCATCTGTCGCGCCCGAAGGATGGGTCAGCACGCGCCCCGAGCATCAAAGCGAAGGCGCGGTAGAACGCGCTATGCCCCCGGCCGGATCTGCGGATCATTTTTACATCATCAATTTCGCAGGTCTCATCGAACGCGCCGCCGGCAAGCAACGCCTTGAACATGTGCTGGGCAGCGGCGAGATGGCGTATCGTGACATGGCGGCAAAAGCGAAAACCTCCGACCGTTTCGTGCGCTACACAATGCTTGGCGACGGCGACAAACCGGCGGGTGAGGTGGCACAGGAGGATTTCCGCTTATTTACCGTCATCAGCGGCCCGTGGCAGAGCGCCGACCCGCTGGCGCACCAGAAAATGGGCGACCATTTTTATATCCGCGTGCCGAACCGCGCCGATACCGATATCCCGCAATTCACGCCGCCCGATGCCGTACGCATACCCTATGACGATATGCTGAAAATCGATGCGGCGGAACGCCTCGCCGCCTTCAACCGCACGCGCGCGGCGTCGTTCGATCCGGGGATATAACATGGGCGCCGAATATTCATACTTCCGAGCCGAAGGGTTGTCGCTGGTCGCCGTTGAAACGGTGAACGAAGCGCGCGCAGAATTGAAATCACTGCGCCGCAACCTGACGGAGCGTTATAATGCCGCCGATGTCTGGGGCAGCCTGCGCGATGGCCATTACGAAATTGGCGAATTTCTGTATCACGACGAAGCAAAAGTGCCCGCCGGCTGGGACATGCGCAAACAGATGAGTCATGACCAGCAACGCGTCGATGCCATCTTCGCGCAGCCGCCCGCAGGCTCGCCCGAGCATTTCAACATCGCCGCTATTGCAGGATTGATGGCACGCGCCGCGACATTGCAGCGCATCGAAGCGGCATTGGGCATTGGCGATATGCCGGAACGCAGCATGCCCGCCGGTCGCTATAGCGGATCTTTCGTTCGCTATTCCTCGGTCGAGGGTAGTGTCCGCGTGGACGGCCAGGAAGCGGGCGTGCTCCGTGATTATTATACCTTCATGTTCGCATCCAACAGCCCCGTACGCGGCGGCGACCCGATCGATCATATCAAGCTGGATGGTAACTGGTATCTGCGCGTGCCGAATATCAAGGGCACAGAGACGCCCGTCTGCGTGCCCGCTGATGCGGAAAAGATCGAATATGCGGAAATGTTGAAGCTTGACCGCATCGAAAATATGAACCGCTTCCCCCGCCCGCGCGGCATGACGCCTGCGCCTTAAACGCGCAAGGGGGTTGCCTTAAAACGGCAATGCCAGTTTATCGGCCGCGCCCAGACACCACATCACGGTCAGCGCAAACCCGTTCAGCGCCAGATACGCCTTCAGGAACAGCGATTTTTCAAAGAATACGCCGCAATAACAAATGCCAAGTCCCGCAATGACAAAGGGCAACATCCAGTCATAACCGACGGGTGTCATGTAGCGGTTCACGCTTTGCGCGAAAATATACAGGATGACGATGCCGACCGTCGCCAGCATGCCGGCCATGGTGAATGTTCCCAGTTGCGCACGGTCGCGGTCGAACAGGCAGGCCAACACAAGGTTCACGCCCGACAATACCAGCACCGCCGTTACCCACAGCATGGGCTGCGGGAAAGACGAATATTTGTGCATGAGGGTGATCGACAGGAAACTGCACGGCACCGCAATCGCAAGGCTGATTGCGAAAGGCAGCACGATCTGCGTGCTGGTCAGCATTTTCAGCAGCGGCGTGCGCGCTGTACCTGTGGGCATGGTTTCTACCTATGGGGAAAAGACATTCACACAATTCCAATTTACCAAAGAATCGTGAAGGACGGCCTAATTAACCGTGGTATTTCAACGGTATTTTAAGCAGTTTTTAGGGATATGGCATGCATCAGGATTTTACGTGCCGCTTCAACGGGTGACATATGCGTGACGTCGAGCGTCAATTCTGTCGCCAAGCCCGTTATTAACACGTCGCGCGCCGCGTATTTGGCGGGCGCGGCGGGGTCGGTTTCCTTCATGCGGGCGCTGCGGTTGCCCGTCGTAATGCGGCGTATATGTTCTTCGACATCGCTGATGACAAGGCGGACGGGAATATAAATGCCGCCGCGTTCATCCGCCACGCGTTTCATGTTCAGCATATGCTTGCGGTCTTCGTCGTCGCCTTCGAACAATCCGTTCGTTAAAACGAAACTGAATTCACGCGGCGAGATATGCACCATCGTATCGGCAACGGCATCCCATATCTTTATCACGTTATCCCAGATGCGCGCGGGCAGGGGCGTCTTGCCGTCCAGCCGCACAAGGCTGAACAGCGGATTGTTGATAAGGTGATTGTCGACAAGCCGGATATCGCACAGCTTCAGCATTTCCTGCGCGATGGTGTATTTCCCCGTGCCGGGCGCGCCCAGCAGGTGGATAACGGCACCCTCGACCTTAAATTCAGGAAGCGCGGATGAGTTCATACAGCGCGACCGCGGCAGCGTTCGACACGTTCAGGCTCGAAATCGGGCCCGAGGTCGGCAGCTTCGCCAGCACATCGCAGTTTTCTGCAACAAGGCGGCGTAGGCCGTCGCCTTCCGCACCCATCACGAGGCACACTTTGCCGGTAGTGGTGAGTTGCGAAATCGTTTCCTCGCCTTCTTCAGCAAGGCCGATGCAGAAGAAACCTGCATTTTTCAGCTGTTCCAGCGCGCGGCTCAGGTTTACTTCGCGCAAGACAGGCACATGCTCGACCGCGCCGGATGCTGTTTTCGCCAGCGTGCCGGTGATGTCGGGCGCATGCAATTTCTGCACGATGACGCCGATGGCGCCGAATGCCGAAGCGGAGCGCAAAATCGCGCCCACGTTATGCGGGTCGGTGACCTGATCCAGCATCACGATCTTGGCGTTGTCGGGTGCGGTCAGCAGGAAGTCGGCAAGATCCGGATCTTCCAGCGGCTGCGCATCCAGCAACAGGCCCTGGTGAACCGCATCGCGCGGCAACAGGCGGTCGATATCGACGTTTTCAACAAACATCGGCTGCGGCAGTTTTTCGCCTTCGGCCTGCATTTGCTCGTACGCTTCGCGGATCGCTTCGTAACCGCTTGTCGTCACCATCAAACGCTGGTGCAGGCGCTTTGGGTTGCGAAGTGCAGCGGTGACGGCATGCACGCCGTACAGGAACGCGGAAGAGGGCGAGCCGTAACCGGGACGGTCGGATTTCAGGCGTCCAGCGGTTTCGGGCGAAGCCGCGCGCAACGGCTCCATCGCCGCCACTGCATCTTCATCCAGCTGGAAATCGCGCGAACGCGACGGGCGTTTATCAAAATCACGCGAGCCTTTGCCATGGCCGAAGGGTTTGCCGCCGCCGCCGCCGCCGCGACGCTCGAAGCTGCCACCACCGCCTTCGCGGCGTTCATAGGGTTTTTTGAAAGGGCGGTCGCCACCGGAGCGTTCGGGGCGGTCACCACCCGAGCGTTCAGGACGGTCAAAAGAACGTGCAGGGCGCTCGGAGCGCTCGCCGGACGGGCGCGCCGGACGATCGCTGCTCCATTCGCGTTTCTGGTAGGGACGGTCGCTGCCGCCTTCCGAGCGTTCGCGGAAGGGCTTCTTGAAGGGGCGGTCACCGCCACCCGAGCGTTCAGGACGGTCAAACGAGCGCGCAGGACGCTCGGCGCGGTCACCCGACGGGCGGGCAGGGCGGTCGCCCGACCATTCGCGCTTCTTATAAGGCGCGCGTTCGCCACCAGCGGAAGCACCGCCTTCGCGGCGTTCATAGGGCTTTTTAAAGGGACGGTCCCCGCCGCCGCCGGAGCGTTCCGGGCGGTCATTCGACCATTCACGCTTCTTATAAGGGGGCTTGGAGCCGCCAGAATCACGGGAGTCGAAACGGGGCTTGCTGTCGCGGCTGCCAAACCCGCCGCCCGCGCCATCGCGTTTCACGTAAGGCTTGCTGCCGCCACGGGCGCCGCCTCTATCGCCTTCAAATTTCTTGCCAAAACCGCCAGCACCCGGCTTACGGGGGCCTTTGCCGCCGCCGCCAAATTTTTTGCCTTTTGACTGGAATTTGTTATCGTTCTGTGACATAAAGCTACTTCTTTCGTTGATTTCTGGCAGTAAC
>JBBRVE010000066.1:0-17127 GCA_038247245.1 Bdellovibrionales bacterium
GGCCCCTTCGACCGCTGCCTTGTCGTCCCGTTTTTGTCTCATCTGCGTTCCTTTCAGTCACTGCGATGAGACAAAAACACAAACATGTCAAGAATCCCACATTTGTCCAACTGGGGCTGTCGGCCGACACAACGCGACCGGCAACGCGCTCAACAACACCCTGATCGGCAATGCGGGCAGCAACACACTGGACGGCGGCGCTGGCGCGGACACGATGCTTGGGGGGCTTGGCAACGACTTCTATGTTGTGGACAGCTCGGCAGATGTGATCAGGGATACGGGCGGCATCGACACAATATTGACAGACATCACGATTGATTTTCCGGGCTATCACTACCTTGTGCCCGGTATTGAAAACATCACGCTGACGGGTGTGGGAAATATCAATGCGCGGGGCGGCACCGGCGCAAACGTGCTGACGGGCAATGTTGGTGACAATACGCTCGACGGATTCCTTGGTGTCGATACGATGATCGGGGGCGACGGCAACGACACCTATCTTGTCGATAATGCCGCAGAAATCGTGTCGGAACTTGCAGGGCAGGGCACGGATACTGTTGTTTCAACCGTCACATTCACGCTGTCGGCCAATGTCGAAAACCTGACGCTGGTCAATAACGGCAACGGCACCGGCAACGGCGACGCCAACATCATCACGGGCGGCGCGGGCGCGAATACATTATCCGGTCTTGCCGGTGACGATACGCTGATTGGCGGTCTTGGCAATGATACGCTGCTGGGCGGTCTTGATAACGACATCCTGTCAGGCGGCGCGGGCTCAGACAAAATGACCGGCGGCGCGGGTTCCGACACCTTCGTTTTCGACGTTGCGCCCGGTCAGGCCGGCATCGACACTATCACCGATTTTACATCCGGCTTCGGCAATGATGTTCTGGACGTGGCCGATATGCTGATCGGTTATAGCGGCATCGTGAGCGATTACGTCGAGATCACGCAAGTGGGACTCAACACCATCCTCAAGATTGATGCGAACGGCCTCGTGGGCGGTTTGCATTTTGTGCAGGTCGCAACGCTGACAGGCGTCAACCTTGGTACCGACGAAGCGGCGCTGGTGCTCAGCGGCAACCTCGTCGTGACGTAATTTTTTAGGGCTCAACAAAACCCTCGCCGCCGGCATCCAAAACATGCCGGCGGCGAGGGTTTTGTTTTTTGAACGCCCGAACAGGCTTAAATACGTTAAGAAAATACGTTATGTATTGGTAATATTAGGAAATTCTTAGTTTTTGAGGCTTACCATGGGCTTTGAGTATTTTAGGGGAACCCTATGACGGCATTTTCAGTTTCGGATTTAAAAGCGCTGGTGGTCGACGACCACATGATCGTGCGCTGCGATATCGAACGCCATATCAAGGCGCTGGGCATCACGCATATCGATCAGGCGGCGAACGTCAAGGAAGCGACTGATAAAATGGCGGAAATGGAATACAACGTCGTGTTCCTCGACTGGAACATGCCGGGGCGCAGCGGCTACAACATGCTGGAAACCTGCCGTGGCGACGCCAAATACGACAACACCGCCTTCGTCATCGTTTCCGCAGAATCCGAGGACCGCTATATCATCGAAGCGCTGAAGGCGGGCGCGACGTCGTATATCGTGAAACCCGTGTCGGAAAACATTTTGCGCGAGCATGTGACGCGCGTCGTCGCCTGGATCAACGAGCGCCTGCAGGAGGCGCGCCAGACCGCATGACGCCACCCCCCGCCGATACGCTGGAAAGCATGAACACCTATGTCTCCGACATCGTGGGCAAGGCGGTGACAGGCACGTTCGACACCATGTTCGGCCGTGACATCGCACATGCGGGGGCAAGCGAAGCGGCGCCGGCCGAGGGCGAGATTTCCAGTCATGTCAGCCTGACGCAGGGCGCGGCGCTGAATGTGGGTTTCAGTTTCCATTTCGATATCGGCCTGCTGCACAAGATTGCCGAAGAAACCTATCCCGAACAGGCGCGCAAGATACCGATGCAGATGATCTGCGAAGACATGGCCTGCGCGATTGCCAATGTGGTGGGCAGCCGCGTGAAGGCGTTCCTGAACGGCCGCGGCTATGACCTGTCGATGGACATTCCCGCCGTCGGCGCGCTCGACGCCACACGCGACGCGGCGCGGGAAGAACGCAGCTCCCTCAGCTTCCGCTGCCTGCCGGACGGACAGGATAACGCGGTGCGCGTCAATATCCACCTGCAGGAAAAACGCGCAGGATAATTTGCACCAGCTGGGAAGGGATTGATGGTATCCGGCAAACTCCAGAAACAGATCGTAAGGCACCTTGGCGCGGATGCGGCGGTCAATGACGGCCTTGCCGCACTGCTGGCCGAGGTTGATGCCGTTTATGCCGAGCGTGCGGAGCGCGCACAGCTGGCGTCGCGCGGCACCGATACCGTATCGGCGGAATTCATGCAATTGGTGGCGGAGCGCGACGCGCTGCTGCTGTCGCTGCGCAAGGTGCTCGACAGCCTTGGGCAGGCGGTGACGTTTTTCGACCGCATGGGCATATGTTCGGGCATTTATTCGAGCGTCTGCGCGACATTGCTGGAAACCGAACCGGCAGGTATGCATATCGGAGATGTCCTGAGCCTTGAGGCCGATGCCAAGAAGCGGTTTCAGGAATTGATCGAGCTTGCCTTCCACGGGCGCTCCACGATTTTTCCGTTTGACGAGTTGATGCGCCTTGCGCCGAAGCGCTATGCGCATTCGCAGGGCGTCGCGGTGTCGTTGCAATACCGCCCCATGTATAACGCGCACAAAAAACTTTTCGCCATCCTGATGATCGCAACCGATGTCAGCCGCGAGGAAAAGGCGCAGGAAGAAATCCGGCTCAAGGAGGCCCGCATCGCCCGTATGTTGCGCATCGCCAAGGACAAGATGGCGTTTGTGGGTTATTTACGCAAGCTGGAGGGCGTGCTGATCGACCCCGCCATCAAATACAGCATGGAGGACTTCGCGCGCGAGGTGCATACACTGAAGGGCATGTCGCGCTTTTTCCACCTCGATATCATGGCGGGCATCCTGCATGAAATGGAAAACGAGATGAAGGCGCGGGACGGCGCGACTGTCGACCAGATGCTGGCGATCGCGCGCGAAGTGGTCATGGGCGTGTTCGATGAAGCAAAGGGTTACGGCCGTGAAATCTGGGGCAATAATTTCGAGATCCAGGAAGACGTGGTCATGCTGCCCGTCAGCTATGCGGCCGAATTCGGGCGCGAATTGCGGGCACAGGGGGCGCAGGGCATCGCCTTCAGATACTTCCAGAAAATCGTCTCCGCCCCTGTACGCGACCTGCTGATCCCGTTTGAAACACAGCTGAATTTTTTCGCGGTGATGGCTGAAAAACAGCTCAGTGTCACCATGCCGGCGCATGGCGAGATCCGGGTTTTCTCGCCCGTATACAAGGAATTCTTCAGCGCGCTTGTGCATGTGGCGCGCAATATCGTCGACCATGCGACGGAAGATGCAGATGTGCGCGAGGCATCCGGCAAGACGCCGGCGCTCAACGTCTGGGTCGATGTGGCCTATGGCCCGTTCAAGCATACGATGATCCTGACCATCGCCGATGACGGCGCGGGCATTGATGACAAAAAATTGCGCGAAAAACTGGGCGCTGCGGCGGCAGCCGATGGCGACGAGGCGGTGCTGCAGCATATCTTTGATCCGCGCGTTTCCACCCGCGATACGGTGTCGGATGAATCGGGGCGCGGCATCGGGTTGAACGCCGTGAAAGCGGTGGTCGAAAAACTGGGCGGGTCGGTGCATGTGGATTCCGTGCGCGGCAAGGGCACGGCGCTCACCGTTCGCCTGCCCGTGATCTGGGAACCGAATTAATCAATAAATACAGATCCGTAACCGCATTTTAATCAATTTGCCGTAAAATATCCTTAAGTAAGATCAGGGCAGGAGACGGGCAATGTCGGAAGACGATTATGGCCGCAAGCGGCAAACAGATTTCGAATACGCGCTGACGGGCGGCAAGGCCATGGAAGCCGTCAAGATGTCGAGCCCCATGGAATCCCTCCTGAAAAAAGCGGGCATGCCCGAGCGTGAAATTCCCGAAGCGGCGACCGTCATCGTGATGGGGATGAACAAGATGGGCCCGAACGCGCCCGAAACCGCGCGGATGGACCTGATCACCACACTGATGGGGCAATGCGCCAAGGACAAGCCCGATATCGTGAAAGACGTGATGACAATGGCGGTCGCCAAAATGGACAGCGGCGGCGGCATGACCATGCAGGCGAAATCGCCCGCGATGTCGGCCTACACGCCGCCCAAGCGCGGCATGTAATTTAAAAGATTTTCAGTGCGGCTTGATCTGTGCGCAGAGACGCTTGATCTCGCCCAAGAATTTGGGAAAATCCGAATACAGTTCCTGCTTGCCCATCAAGGCGACCACTTCATGGCGCAGCATGGGTTCCATCTTGATGAATTCTTCGGTGAAGCCGGACAGTATGGCGACCGGCACTTCGTCGAGGCCCTCGATCAGTTTAATTTCGCGGATGAAGTCCTGCCCGCCCTTGTTGGGCATGCGCAGGTCGGTGATGATCAGGTCGGGTTTCAACACCTGCGCGCTGGTGCGGATTTCCTTGAGGGCTTCGTCGCCGTCGCTGTAGATATGCAGGATGACCGGCTGGTCGAGCATGCCGAAGGCCTGTTCGATCATGATTTTATCGACATCCTGATCCTCGATCAGCACGATATGGAGGATGGTGTCGGTGGCTTCTTTATTGGATGCGGCGGTCATATGAAATATCCTTGCAGGGGCTATTATAACAAAGCCGCCGGAAATGTAAAAGCGTCTGTCGTCAGGCGTTATATCAGCCGATTGCGCAGAATTTCAAGGGAAACTGCGGCAAGTGCGGTAAACGGTGTCTGCTGTGCCGCGGCTTCCGCCACCCGTCCGTCATGGCAAAGCTCTTCGATCTCGCGCGCTGATGCCGACAGCTTCAATGCGCCCAGCGCCGCCGCGTTGGAGGCCAGCTTGTGCACGCAGCTACGGATGGCGTCGCCGTCACCGGCGGCAAAGGCGACAGGAATTTCAGAGACCTTTGTTTCCAAAAATCCCAGCAGCCGCCGCGCAAAGGCGCGCGCGGGATCAATGCCCATGGCTTTTTCAAGGCCCTCGATGCTGGCCCATGAAATGACATCGTCCAGGTTTTCCGGGGGCATATCAGCTATCCCGATTGAGTGTCAGTTTGGCAGTGCGGAACCAGAACGCGTCGAGCGACGATGCGAATATCCGCATCCCCGCCGTATCTGTCGGGATGCGCACGCAGGCATTGGCGTGGCGTGCATGGCAGTCTTTCGCCGTTTCACGCGACAGCTGTTCGGCGATCACGATCACCGGAATGGCGGCGAAGGGGTTGTCGGATTTCAGCCTGTCGAGCGCGGACAGCGCGTCAACGCCCAGCAAGATCATGTCGGGGCGCAGCACGTTATCGTACGGCTGCGCCTTGCGCAGGAATAAAAACAGGCTGGGGGTGTCTTTCACATGGTACAGCGCAACGGGCGTCTGGATGGCGCGCAGCGCCAGCTGCAGGCGCAACATCAGGTCCCCTTCGGGATGGACGATCAGGATATTGACGGGCGCGCGGCGCGTGTTGGGCTTCAGGAGCATCATCATGGCGCCTCGGCCTGCGGCAGCAACGCCTGGAAAACCCAGAAATTTTCGATCGCCTGCACAAAACCCAGCATTTCCGGAAAGGTCAGCGGTTTTTGCACGTACGCGTTCGCGTGGCGCAAATAGCAGCTTTCAATATCGCGATCGAGCGCGGAGCCCGACAGCATGATGACGGGAATATGGCTGTAGGAAGGTTCGGCGCGGATTTCCTCGAGCGTCTGCGGGCCGTTTTTTCCCAGCATGTTGATGTCGAGGAAAATCAGGTCGGGCTGGCGCAATTCGCGCGCCAGGTAATCCAGCACCCCTTGTCCGTCACGTACGAAATGCAGGGCTATTTTGGCGCGCGCGGTCAGGAAAGCCTGCTCCATAAACAAGGCATCGGCCTCCTGATCCTCGGCATAGAGGATATGTATCGGTTCGGCATTGGCTGTTTGCGATATCGTGCTCATGTGCAGATTCTAGCATATTTCCATTTGGCTTTTTAAGCGGTAAAGTGTCTGGGAAGGGATGTCACGGATGCCATATCGTACGCGCTCGCGGATGCTCGATTATATCGGCAAAGTTTTATTGCTGACGACCCTTTATTATGCGCTTGGCCGTCCGTCCATGGAGCTTACGACCGCTTCCGCCTATGCGTCCCTGCTCTGGCCACCGGCGGGGCTTGCGCTTGGCATGATGCTTGCCTATGGCTGGAAACTGTGGCCGGGTGTTTTCCTCGGTAACTTCCTGATCAATTCATTGCTGTTGGATGCCGCCTGGACAGGCACGAATTTTGACGGTGTACGTATCGGCCCCGCATTGATCGTGGCGACGGGTGCGGTGCTGCAAGCGGGTTTCGGCTGGTGGCTGGTGCGCCGTTTTTCGTCGCTGCCGGTCGCGCTGGAATGCCCGCGCGACGCCGTGCGGTTGCTGGTTCTGGCGGGCCCGATCGCCTGTGTGGTGTCGCCCAGCTTTGGTGTATTGGCGCTGTGGACGGGCGGCGTGATTGGCACCGGTGAAATTTTGAACAACTGGCGCGCCTGGTGGATGGGTGACGTGCTTGGATCGATCATCTTTATGCCGCTATTCCTGGTGTTTTCCGGCACATTGCCGCGTATTTTTGAGAAGGCACGCGGCAGTGTGGGACAAAGCATGTTCCCGACCGTCGTCTTTACCTCGCTGATCATTCCGCTGGTGGTCACCTTGGTGGCATGGAAACAACTGACCTACCACACGCTCGAGAAGGCGCGCACACAGTTTGAAAACACCGTGCTGGAAAACGAGCGCGCCTTTAATTACAAGCTCGACAGTTTCGAGCAGACATTGCTTAGCGGTGTCGGCCTTTTTGCGGGCTCGGAAGACGTCACGCGCAGCGAATGGCGTGCCTTTGCCTCCGCCCTGCGGATCAGCGACAGGTTTCCGGGTGTGCGCGGCATCGGGTATATAGAGAAAGTGGATCCCATGGATCTGGAGGCGTTCTTGAAACAGGTGCGTGCGGATGGCATGCCGGATTTCAAGATACATCCCGAAGGGGGCGATGAATTCATGATCGTCAAATACATGGAGCCGGAACTCCCCAATATGCCTGCGCTGGGCCTGAACTTCGCGACTGAAATAGGTCGCTATAATTCGGCATGGAAGTCTGCTGACACCGGCGAAGCGGCCGTCACGCCGCGCGTTACATTGGTTCAGGACAAAAAGAAAACCCCGGGCTTCGTTGTTATTCTTCCATTTTACCACACGGGTGCCGTACTGGAGACGGTCGAGCAGCGGCGGCAGGCATTGATTGGCTGGGTTTCGGCGCCGTTTAACAGCGATGCTTTTCTGGGCGGACTGTCGCTCGCGCAGGGAACCGATTTTGACTTGTCCGTATATGAAAGCCCTGCGGAAAACGATGAACGCCTTCTTTATTCGACGGCAACGCCCCGCGCCAAAACGAAATTCACACTGCGCAAGGAAGTTGAAGTCAAGCAGCGCAAATGGCATTTCGTGTGGCGCAGCACGCCGGCATTCGAGCGTAAATCGGCCAGCAACGAGCCGTTTATCATACTTGTCTCCGGCCTGCTGTTCACAGGCCTTTTCGGCCTTTTGCTGGTCATGCTGGGGCGCCGCAATGAAACGGTGGAGCGCATTGTCGAAATGCGCACGGCTGAATTGACCGAGCGCGAGGCTAATCTGGCGCAGGTTATCGATAAGCTCACACAGTCGAACGCCGAGCTTGAACGCTTTGCCTATGTCGTGTCGCATGACATGCAGGAACCCATCCGTGCCGTCGCGAATTTTTCGAGCCTGTTGTGGCACCAGTACGAAAGCAAGATGGATCCGACCGGCCAGAAATACCTGACGATCATCAGTGATAGCGCGAAGCGGTTGCAGGCGATGGTATCCGACCTTTTGGAATACGCGCGTGTGGGCCAGGGCGCGCGCGCGCATGAGAGCACGGATGCTATGTTGTTGATGCAATATGTGCTCGACAACCTGAAGGTGACAATCGACGAACACGACGCCGTTGTCGCGTATGAAAACCTGCCCGTGTTCATGGGTTATCCGGTACAGTTCATGAGCCTGATGCAGAACCTGATCAACAACGCGATCAAGTACCAGCCCGCGGGTGCGCGGCCGCAGGTAGATGTGTCTGCAACTGACCAAGGCGACCATTTCCTGTTCGCTGTGCGCGACAATGGTATCGGCATCGATCCTGCGAATGCCGACAAGATTTTCGAGCCGTTCAAACGCTTGCATACCTATCAGGATTATAACGGCACGGGGCTTGGTCTTGCCGTGTGCAAAAAAATCGTCGATAACCATGGCGGCCGCATCTGGGTTGAATCGAAACCGGGCGAAGGCAGCACGTTCTTCTTTACGGTGATGAAATGACGGATGCGAAACCCCCGGAGGCGAAAATTACCTGGGACGATTTCATGAAGGTCGCCATGCATTTCGGTACGATCGTTCGCGCCGAGGTATTCAAGGAAGCGCGCAAGCCTGCCTATAAATTATGGGTGGATTTCGGGCCCGAGATCGGCGTGAAGCAGTCATCGTCGCAGATCACGAAAAAATACGCCCCTGATGAATTGATCGGGCGGCAGGTGCTATGCGTCATCAATTTCCCGACCAAGCAGGTAGGGCCGTTTATGTCGGAATTCCTGACAACGGGCGTGGATGATGCGGAGGGCAATGTCATCCTGGTGTCGCCTGACCATAAAGTGCCGAATGGCGCACGGCTGCTCTGACCTCCTGCCAAGTGCCTGCCCTCAGATATTATGGCATTTAAGATAATCACTTTTTAGCGCAGGGTTCTCAAATACGTCACGTGTAAATGTCAGAAGCAACGGATATTCCGGCTTCGCACGGCCCGCACAGCAGACCGCGTAACAAGACCTCAAGGAGACTATAGATGTTCAAGCAACTGGCAGTCCTGGCAGCCGTCGCCACGATTGGCCTTTCCCATGGCGCAATCGCTGCAACCCCCGCAGCGGCTCCTGCAGCTACGGTACACGCGCACCATTCGCTCGCCAAGAAAATGGCAACGCCCGTGTCGAGCGAAGTGAAAACCGAAGCTGCTGTTGAAACTCCCGCAGCCGCTGCGACCACCGAAGCTGCCGCATCGACCGACAAAACCGCCGAAGTCAAAAAAGACGCGGTGAGAAAGCTCGCGAAGCACAAGAAACATAAAAAAATGAAAGCGAAAGCAAAAGCGGAAGCGGAAGCCAAGACCCAGACCGATAAAGATGCCGCTATGCCCGAAACAACTGCGCCTGCACCCGCAGCCAACTAAGCCTTCCCTGCACACACAGTTAAGGCTGTACCAAGCGTAAGCCCTCCGGCTGCCCCCGGGGGGCTTACGTGTTTTCGGGGCTTACGGTTTTTTGGCGAAGGGCGCGGGCGGCCCGTCCTGTCCGTGCTGCTGCAATTCCTGCAGCAGGTTTTTGAGGCTGTATTCCGGGGTATAACCGATCAGGTTTTTTGTATCTGTGATATCCAGTACGCGGGGCTTGCGCGCGATATCGAGCCCCGCCTGCGCGGCAAGGTCAGCATAAGCGGCGTAATATTTTTTAAACGTCGAACCGGCGCCGCCGCTGTCCCAGCTGGCGAGATCGTCATTGGTGTAGTCATACGCGCCATCCACGGTCAGGATGGGCGGGGATGATGGCAATGGCTTGTTTTCGGCCAGGTGCAGGATCGATTTCAATACCGCCTGCTTCACGTCATCCACATGCACCGCGCCCCGCATAAACCACGCCGCCCAGTCGGTGAAATTTTTATAGACCTGTTTGTTCCAGCTGGGGATAAAGGCGCGCGGGCGTAAAATGATGATCCGCATCCCGTGGCGATTGGCATAGGCGCGGCACATTTCCTCGCCGATGATTTTCGAATTGCCGTAGACGGAATAGGGGTCGGAAACGCTGGTGGATGATATGAAGACGAAATTCCGCACATTTGCGGCGGCTGCCGCCTCCAGCATGTTGAATGTGCCGGTCACGTTCAGGTCGTGGAATTCCGCCGGCGTTTTTGTTTTCTCGACCTCGTGGATGCCGTGCCATGCGGCGATATGGACGGCGATATCCACGCCTGTCATCGCATTTTTTACAGTGTCGCGGTCAATGATCGAGCCTTTAACGAAATGCGGCACGGCGACGCGCGGTGCCGCCATATCGATATTCACGATGTCGTAGGCGCGTGCCAGCAAATCCGCCGATAACAGCGTGCCAAGGTCGCCCGATCCGCCTGTGAGTAATATGCGCATGGCGCGATTATAGGTGATAAAAGCCGGTTTTGACATCACGGTTTTCCCGTGCAAATATAGCCCCCATGGACACAAATAACGCAAATACGGTTCGCCGCAGCCGCTTCCTCAACCAGACGCTGTTGAACGACGAAGAAATCGTGCGCAAGGGCGAATTCCACTGGACCTATACGCTGGGTGCATGGATGCAGGCGCTGGTCTGGACGGCTGCGGGCTTCGGGGTCGCCTTCATGCTTGGTAAATTCGGCGGCAGCCCCGGTCAAGCGGGCGCAGTGCCGCAATCTAACCTCGGCATATTGTTCGCTTCCGTGGGCGGCATCCTGATCGGTGGCGGCGCGTTCGTCGTGAAAATGTCAAAGAAATGGACGACCGAAATTTACCTGACCAACAAGCGGTTCTTGTATAAATCAGGCGTGTTTTCCATCCTTGTTTATAAGCTCAATATGCGCGAGATCAATTACTGCAACATCACGCAGTCGCTGGTCGGCAACCTGATGAATTACGGCCAGCTGTATATGTTTACGCATACGCTGGACGATAAAAACATCTACCTGCCGCCCATCGCCGATCCGCACGGTTTTTCGACCGAGATAGAAAACCTCAAAAAGCTCGCCTATTGATGCTGCCCGAACCCTTGCAAAAATGGGATGCGCTGTTCAGCGCCAAGGCGCGGGAGCTGTATCCCTCCGCCGACCCGTCGCATGATTACCTGCATATCCGCCGCGTCGTCGCCGCTGCCGTGAAATTTGCGGGGGCGGAGGGGGCGGATTTAAACGTCGTGCTGCCCGCCGCCTATTTTCACGATTTCGTGAACGTGCCGAAGAATGACCCGCGCCGCTCGCAGGCATCAACCCTCTCCGCCGCTGCCGCTGCCGAATACCTGCAATCGGTCGGCTATCCCGCACAGTATTTCGACGGCATCAAGCACGCCATCGCCACGCATTCCTTCAGCGCGAATATCCCCTGCGAAACGATCGAGGCAAAGGTGGTGCAGGACGCCGACCGTCTGGATGGCCTCGGTGCCATCGGCATCGCCCGCTGCTTTTCCACCAGCACCATCATGGGGCGCCCCTATTATAGCGAAGAGGACATGCTGGCTGAAACCCGCATGCCGGATGACAAATTATTCGCCATCGATCATTTCTTCGTAAAACTGTTCAAGACCGCCGAAACCCTGCAGACGAACGCCGCCCGTACGGAGGGCGCCAAGCGCGTGGCGTTTATGAAAGAATATTTGCTGCAGTTAAAAATGGAAGTCGCGCCCTGAATTTCCACGCAGCGCAAGCACGCACCGGATAGCCGTCCGTGAGCCGGTACCAATCCGGTGTGGACTTATGATCTGGTTTTCAGGATGTAATTTACAGGTTTTTTGCTCGGGAGAGGTTGATGGACAACCTCGACTTCACTGACCGTAACAAGCCCGTGGTTTCCCATGGCTTTTGTGATGGCCGGAATAAATTTCCTGATTTTTTCAGGGGCATCCAGAATTTCGATCAATATCGGCACATCATTATCGCGTGAACTTTTTTTGCTTTGTATCGTGCCGACATGTCCAAAACCCATTTCGCCCTTGAAAACAGAGGCGCGGGCCAGTTTGGCTTTTTTTGCCCGCCACAGGATGTCTTCAAATAGCGGGATCCCTTTTGTGCCCTGTAGCTGACCTATATAAATCCGCAGGAGCAGGCTGTGGGTTGGTGCTGACATTTACAGGATCCTTTAAATCAGGGCGCTTTTTTTTGTTTAAAGCCCTTTGACGGATTGTCAAAGCGGCCGGCCGTAACAATTAAAAATTATATTCAGTATTAAAACACGATAACAGCATTAAACCGATATAGCCCCCGCTATTAATGAAAAGCATTTTTTCGGCAACCCTATGATTGGATGGTTTACGTCCTGCGCGGTCGCGCACGGGATGGGGGCGGGAATTATCCAGCAAAAGTGCCGTTATGCGCTCGCATTGCGGGCACGACGAGAAGCGCCAATCGTGCATGCGCGCCGGTTTAAGCATAGAATTTCCCAACAAATTCAGCCCCTTTTATTGTTAACATAATATTCAGCCCCGTTTGGTACTATAACGCAGGGCTATGCCCTTCAATTTGCTTTGAAATGAGGCGGGATTCGATGGCGGAAGACATGCAGGATCTGGTGATTGTGGGCACGGGGCTGGCGGGTACGGTGACGCTCGTGCAGGAATTGCTGAAGATCGCGGCCGAGCCATCCATCACGCCGGACAATCCGGTGAAGATCACGCTGCTGGAACGCAACGCGGCGCAGAAATTCGGCGGCGTCGCTTATGGCCGCACGGCGGAGTTTGATCTGTTCAGACTGAACCTTTCCTCCAAGCGCGCGACGCCCTTCATGGCGAATGATATTCCCGATGGCTTCCCCACTTTCCCCCAATACATCGTCGGCCTTGCGCATGACGCACCGGATGCGAAGGAAAAACAAAGGCTGATGGGTTACCTGCTCGATCCGCCGCGCGTGCTGCTGGGCGATTATTTATCGCACCTTGTCGACCTTGCGTTAATCAAGGCGGGCGGCAAGGCGGATGTGACGACACGCATCGGCGAAGCGCTGGAGCTGGATACCAACGGCCCGCATCCGGTGCTGCATGTCAAAGAAAACGGCGCGATGACGACGGTCAAAGCCGCGCAGGTGGTGCTGGCGACCGGCCAGCGCGAGATACAGCGCCCCGCCTTCGTCGAGAATATCGTGGGCAGCGAACGCTATCTTGAAAACCCTTATGCCGCCACATCGAAAGATTTTTTCGCGCAGGTGATGGACGAACAGGCCCGCCGCGACAAGGCCGGGTTGCCGCCGCCGATGGTGCTGGTGCTGGGCACGGCGCTCAGCAGCCATGACTGCGTGCTGCGCCTGCTGCATCTGGGCTTCAAGGGCAAGATCGACATGATTTCGCGCAACGGACTTGAACACGCAGGTTACGGCGCGGTGACACCGGAGGAATATTTGGCCGGATCGCTGGTGGGCGAGCCGCGGGCGGAGAAAAAGGCGGAGCTGGAGAAAACGCCGCCGCGTTTCCTGCGCGTCGTGAACGCGCAGGCCGCCAAGATCGCCGCCGGCAAGCCGCTCGAAGACGTGGAAACCGACGTGGTTACCGCCATGCGCCGCGAATTCGCGGTGCTGATGCGCAAGGGTTACACGGCGGAGGAAGTACTGGGATACTGGGAGCGTTTCAACGCCGATATCGGCGCGGCGCTGCCGGACGATGTGTGCGGCAATATCTACAACCGCCACGCCACATGGCTGGGCACGCACCGCGTCGGCACGACGCCTGCCAATACCAAGATGATTCAGGACGCGCAAAAATCGGGGCAGCTGGAAATACTGGCCGGATTTATCTCGACCAAGGACGGCGAGAAACTGCATGAATATAAAAACAGCATCGTGGCGCATATGTCGCTGAAGGACCGCGTCGAACGCGCCGATGGCGGCCATGAAGGCGGCGTACCGCGCGAATGGAATTCGGCCTTTCAGGACGGTATGCGAGAGGAAGCGCGGAAATTCGATTTCGTCATCGCGGGTCTTGGCAACACCGTGACGTATGACAAGGCGCGCGACCCGTTCTGGGCGAGCATGATTAAAAAAGGCCTGTGCCAGCCGCACCGCAAGGCCGGCGACGGCATCGAGCTGGACGGCAATGATTTGACCGTGATCGACGCCGCAGGCAAACGTGTCGAAAACGTCGCGGCCTGCGGCATTCCCGCCTTCGGCGCGACCATGTATGGCCGCTTCCCGCACCCCGAGGAACCGGGCGTGTACGGTGGACGCATCCTGCCCTTCACCGCCAACATCGTCGGCATCACCGGCGGCGTGATCCAGATGGTGCAGGGGCTGCATGAACGGATGATGCTTGACCGCGGATTAGAGAAGGGGCTGGAGGTTTCTGCACCATCCTCGTCGCCGGACACAGTGGCGCAGATGCAGCGCGGGGAATTGGGTGCGGAATTCGGCACTGTCGGCCCGCGCGACGAAGGCAAGGCATCCGATCCTGCTGCAAAGCCTGTCAAGTTGCCTGCGCCGTCTGCGTTGAAGGGTTAACGCTTCGGAAAGCCTCCTAGAAGAATATAAATTAAGTATTCCAAGAAATAAAATACCCGCTCGTAGTTATCTTGCAGAATGGGATCATATTAAAAGTGAAAAGTCGTTCTCCGGACAAACAATTTTTTATAGATTATTGTTCTTTCATTTTTGTATCGTGTTTGCTGTATGTTTTAAGGGATAGTTTAATTTTATTAAAAACTAATGGTTTTTGGGAGATGATGAGTGGATTTGTTTGCGGTATTCTCACATATCTGATTTTCTTTGCTTCTATTCGACATTTCCACTCTACGCGAATCTACTTAATTCTTTCGACTACTCTCGTTTTACTTTATTTATGTCCCTCTATTATTTATGCGGCATTAGATAATAGAACGTTGATGTTGAGGTCATATACTCTCTATAAGGATGGCTGGCTTACACCGCATGGCCTTTTGTTTGAGCTTTCGTCTCCCACAACATTTTTCTTGTTATTCTCGCTCTGTCTTCACATTAGGAATGGTTTTAAGAAATCCCCGTCGTAATATCTATTTACTTCGGCTCCCTTTGATAGGATGTCGTGAACGGATGGCGCGGTTGGATCACGAAAAACAAAACAGGAAATCTCTGGCAATGGCAAGGTTACGAGAGGTGGAGGATTTGCGAAATGCTGCCGCGAAAAATGATAATCGAGAGGCATTTATTGTACAGCCAGATCAACTTCTCGAGACTGGACAACAAATTTTGAATTTTCAAAAAAGTGTAAATACCGCGATAGGCATGGACTTCGCTGTTTCATACCAGCGTATTGCGGTGTCCTGTATTTTAAAATTGGCGAAAGACATGGATATCCGGTGCATTCGCAGTATGCTGGCTCAAATGCCCGAAGAACTGCTGGATGTGAGCAGCATGAAAAAATTTCTGGAATGCTTCGGACAGGTACGAACATTGACTGAAATCGATATCCTTAAGAAAAAATTCAGAGATAAAGAAATCGGTACGCTGGTTTACGACGGATCAAAAAAAATGAAATTAGCCGATGCGTTGGAAACACCTTGGGGGCAGTCAAGGTAGTCGTAATATCAAATGTGTAGGCGTAGATTGATTCTTGATTATGCGGAATGAATGGAATCTCTTTTAAAGATGCTAGATGGGCATTGGGTTACCCTGTCGCTTTGGATGGTGGCTGGTGCGTTGATGGTTTTTATCGGGTGGCTAGGCATGCAGAAACCTTCGCAGCGGCCATCATGGAAGTATCGCTTGGTATTATTCGGTGTCGCTCTCGTCATGTTGGCGTCTGTGCTTTATATGCAGTTTTGCCAGTGTATGTTCGTGCAAATTCCGATTGGAATGCCTTGAAATTAAACGCACGGTGTAAATAGATTTCCTGCGGCTGAAGTACCCTCACCTTAACCCTCTCCCTCTGGGATGACGGGATATTGATGACGATATGACCTGCCCCCCATAAATTAGTCCAGTTTTGAGGAGAGTCTGCTATACATAATCGCCCCTAAACGGGGTAGAAGGAGCAGACGATGAAAAAGACCCGATTCAGCGAAGAACAGATCATCAAGGTTTTGAAGGATCAGGAGGCCGGCCAGCCGACGGCGGAGGTATGCCGCCGCCACGGGATCAGCACCGGTACGTTTTACAAATGGAAGGCGAAGTTCGGCGGGATGGACGTGAGCGACGCGCGTCGGCTGAAGACGCTGGAGTCTGAGAACGCCCGTCTGAAGCGGATGGTGGCGAACCTGAGCCTCGACATCGAGATGCTGAAGGACGTTAACTCAAAAAAATGGTGACGCCCCGCGTAAAGCGTGAAGCGGTGGCGTATTTGAAGACAGCGCATGAGGTGAGCGAGCGGCGGGCCTGTGCCGCGCTCGGCGTCGTGCGCGGTCTTGTGCGCTACCGCTCCTCCCGCCCTCCCGATACGTACACGCGGGAGCGGATGCGGGCCATCGCGGCGGAGCGGCGGCGGTTTGGCTGCCGTCGCCTGGACATCATGCTCAGGCGCGAGGGAATTGTGCACAATCACAAGAAGACGCACCGGATTTACAAGGAGGAGAAGTTGCAGGTAAAGCGCAGAAAAGGCCGTAAAAAGGCAATCGGCCCCCGCCAGCCGCTGCCTGTACCGGACAGCATCAATCAGGTCTGGTCGCTCGACTTTCTGAGCGACAGCTTTGCGAACGGGGGCAGGTTCCGCGTGCTTGCCGTGATCGACCAATGCCCCCGCGAATACCTGCTGACGGCGGCGGATACGTCCATGCCCGGGCTGCGCGTCGTGCGCGAGCTGGACATGCTGGTCCAGATGCGCGGCAAGCCCAAGGCGATCATCTCCGACAACGGGCCGGAGCTGATCAGCTCGGCTGTATTGATATGGACCGAAGCGCAAGGCATCGACTGGCATTATATCCAGCCCGGCAAGCCGCAGCAGAACGGCTACACCGAAAGCCTCAACGGCAAGATCAGGGACGAGTTCCTGAACGAGCACTGGTTCTACAATATCGAGGAAGTCCGCACCAAGCTTGAAGCCTGGCGGCAGGACTACAACAACGTCAGGCCGCATAGCTCGCTGGGCTACCTGACGCCCAAGGAATACGCGGCAAAAATCGCCGCAAAAAATTTGCTGGGGGCATGCCCCCAGCAATCCATTGACGGGAAGAAAGAGCCCGTCTATAAACCCGGCATGACTCTACTCTCGGCTGGACTAAAATAGGGGGGCAGGTCA
>JBBRVE010000067.1:0-17006 GCA_038247245.1 Bdellovibrionales bacterium
AACGTCATCAAGGCCGCCGACATGGCCGAAAACGCGCCCGTACGCGGCTGCATGATCATCAAGCCATACGGCTTTTCAGTGTGGGAAAACATCCAGCGTCATTTTGATAAAATGATTAAGGCCGAGGAGGTGCAGAACGCGTACTTCCCGCTGCTGATCCCCATGAGCTATATCGCGAAAGAGGCCGACCATATCGATGGCTTCGCGAAAGAATGCGCAATCGTCACGCATCACCGCCTTGCCAAGAATGACAAGGGAGAACTGGGTCCCGATCCCGCATCCGTGCTGACCGAGCCGCTGATTATACGTCCGACATCGGAAACCATCATCGGCGAGTCCATGCATAACTGGGTGCAGTCCTATCGCGACCTGCCGCTGAAGCTGAACCAGTGGTGCAACGTCATGCGTTGGGAAATGCGTCCGCGCATCTTCCTGCGTACCTCCGAATTCCTGTGGCAGGAAGGGCATAACGCGTTTGCAACGGCAGAGGAAGCCGATCAGGATGCACGCCGCATGCTGGATGTGTATCGCGACTTCATCGAAAATTATCTGGCCGTGCCCGTCATTCCTGGCAGCAAAACGCCGGATGAGCGTTTCCCCGGCGCCATCGAAACCTATACGGTCGAAGCCTTCATGCAGGATGGCAAGGCGCTGCAAAGCGCAACCTCGCACAACCTCGGACAGACCTTCGCACGCTCGTCGGACATTAAATACCTCGACCGTGACGGCACGCAGAAACTGGCATGGACGACGTCTTGGGGCATGTCGACCCGCACCATCGGCGGCCTTATCATGACGCATGGCGATGACGATGGCATGATCATGCCCCCGCGCGTTGCGCCGCATCAGGTCGTGATCCTGCCCTTTATCAACAACGATGCCGATAAAGCGGGCATTCTGGAATTCTGCGACAAGGTACAAAAAGAACTGCGCGCGAAAGACATCACCGTGCAGGTCGATAAATCCGAAGCCCGTAGCTCCGACAAGATGTGGGCGGCGATCAAGCGCGGTGTTCCCGTGCGCCTTGAAATCGGCGCGCGCGAAATTGCGGAAGGCCAGTTAACGCTGACGCGCCGAGACCTTGGCAAAGACGGCAAGGTGAAAATCGGCGTGAATGAAGTTGCCGCGAAAATTGCCGAAGCGCTCGATGCCATGCAAAAAGACATGCTGGAAAAGGCGCGCACGCGTATGAACGGCATGGTCACGGATGTGAAGACGCTGAAGGAAGTGCGCGATTTCTTTGCTGCCGAACAGACAGGCGGGTTGAAACTCGATTACAGCCTGATCCAGAATTCAGCAGAATTCGCGGCGATCAAGGGCGAATTCGCCGTCACGACTCGCTGCCTGCCTTTTGCCGATGACGGTCAAAAAGTCATCGTGTCGAAAGCGTATTGATGTCCTTTTCCTTTGAAAGAATGGTGGCAGGGCGGTATTTGCGTTCCCGGCGGAAAGAAGGGTTTATTTCCGTCATCGCCGCCTTTTCGTTCCTCGGCATCATGCTGGGCGTGGCGACATTGATTATCGTGATGTCCGTCATGAACGGTTTCCGCGATGAATTGATCGGCAAGATTCTCGGCCTGAACGGGCATATCAACGTCTATGGCTATAGCGGCGCGATGTACCCGTATGAAGAACTGGTCGGCCAGTTAAAGGCCGTGCCGGGCGTCGTGAGTGCGACGCCGACGGTCGAAGGCCAGGCATTGATGAAAACCAGTGGCGGCGCATCCGGTGTCGTCGTGCGCGGTTTGCGTCCCGATGATTTTTATAACAAGCCCATTTTCTCGGAAAAGACAGACAAAAACGGCAAGGGTGATGCAAAAGGCATCGTCCAGCAGGCTTCCGCAACCGGCTATTTCGGCGATGAAAACGCATCCATCGGCATTAGCATGGCGACGCGCCTTGGCCTTGATATCGGCAGCAAGTTTTCCCTGATCGCACCGACCTGCAAATCGACCCCCTTCGGCTGCATGCCGCGCACACGCACATTTACGGTCGGTTCGATATTCGATGTCGGCATGTTCGAATATAATAACAGCTTCGTTTTCCTGCCCATGCCTTATGCCCAAGCGTTCTTCGAGATGGGCGAAGGCGTCAGCAGTATCGAAGTGATGACGTCGGACACGCGCGAGATCAGTAACATACAAAACAAGATTGAAGGGGAGCTGCAGGGGCGCTACGGCATTTCTAATTGGCAGGCAAATAATGCGAGCCTTGCCAGCGCGCTTGATGTGGAGCGCAACGTCATGTTCCTGATCCTGACGCTGATCATCATCGTGGCTGCCTTCAATATCATTTCCAGCCTGATTATGCTGGTGAAGGACAAGGGTCGCGATATTGCCATCCTGCGCACGATGGGCGCAACGCGCGGCATGGTCGTGCGGATATTTCTTTATACCGGTTCGCTGATCGGCGTGTCGGGCACGCTGGCGGGCGCGTTGCTGGGCACGGTGTTCTGCGCCAATATCGAGGCGATCCGCCATGCGATTGAAAAAATGCTGGGCACCAAGCTATTCCCCGGCGAGGTCTATTTCCTGTCGAAACTTCCCGCCAAGATGGACGGGCAGGAGGTTGGCGTTATCGTGGGCATGGCGCTGCTGATTTCCTTTGTCGCCACGGTTTATCCGGCATGGAAAGCCGCCAAGCTCGATCCGGTGGAGGCGTTGCGCCGTGAATAAGGTTCTTGAAATAAAAAATGTGCGCCGCAGTTTCGAGCAGGGCGGGCATCACCTGCATATCCTGAATGGCGTTGATCTGAGCATTTCGCGCGGCGAAGTGGTTGCGTTGCTCGGCCCCAGCGGATCTGGCAAGACGACGCTGCTGCAGATCGCAGGGCTGCTGGAAAACCCGACCAGCGGCGATGTTATTATTAACGGCATCAAGGTCGAAAGCACGGCGGACGAATACCGCACCGGCCTGCGCCGCACGCAGATCGGTTTCGTGTACCAGTCGCACCATTTGTTGTCGGATTTCACGGCGCTTGAAAACCTGCTGCTGCCGCAATACATCGCCGAAAAAGACCCGAAAGAGGCAAAAGACCGCGCGATGGACCTGCTGCAAAAAGTCGGTTTGGAAAAACGCGCCGACCATTTCCCGTCGCAACTGTCGAGCGGCGAACAGCAACGCGTGGCGATCGCGCGCGGGCTTGTGAACAAACCAGCCTTGCTGCTGGCCGATGAACCGACCGGCAACCTCGACCCCAAAACGGCCGAGGGCGTGTTCCAGATGATGATGCAGACGATCGAGGATTTGCAGATCGGCGCGATGATCGTGACCCACAACCACGAACTGGCCAGCCGCATGCACCGCGTGCTGGAACTGAAAGACGGTAAGGTTTAAGGCTTGGCGCGCAGGCCGGGCTTGGTCATTTTCGGCGCGTCGCGGTTGATCACGCCGCCTGCGTCGCTTTCCAGCAACGCAGCAGTTTTCCCCGACGTTTCCGCCATCCAGCCCTGAAATTTTTAAGGGCTTCCGGGTCGCTGCCGAAATCATAGACAGTTCCGAAAATCACGGTCTGCGTGCGGGTATCGGTCTTCTCGATCTTGATCCGGCTGTTTTCGTCGGTTGTGTTGTATTTCGAGATGTAAACGCGCTTGACGGGCGCATCGTTGAATTTGGTCGCGATGGCAAACAGGTACGAAGATTGCCCGATGCGCAGGAAGCCGTGCACATCCATCGTCGCCGATCCCTTGCTGTCGCCGCTGGCCGTATACATCAGGTCGTAGGCGCCGGTGCTGGCCGCAGCGCGCGCGGTGAGCGAAATATCGGCGCCGGCATCTTGCAGCTGGCGCACGGTATTGCTGAGGTGTTTCAAAATCTCGTCGGTGCCGGTGGCCCGGTTTGTCTCCGCCTGCGCACGGCGGGCGGCGTCAAAGGCGTCGCGCAGTTCGGCAGCGGTAAGGGCGGGCTGGGCGGCCATTTTTCAGGCTTACTTCGGCTTGAGAGGCGAGGCGATTTTCAGGAGCGAGCGGCCGCCGCTGCCGGATTGCGGCACATCGAATTCGCGCAATCCGTCATTGGCTGCCAGCGCTGCCGTTGTTTCGGCAATCGCCGACATGAACTTCACGGCGTCTTCTTCGACTGACAGGTCATAGACGTTGAATTTCGGTTCATCACGGTTGATCTTCAAAGTGCCGCCGCTGGAGCGTTCAGTCCTGTACCAGAATTCGTCGCTGTCGAGGAACTGGATGTTCGCCTGCGGCTTGTTCAGGTTTTCGGTATAGGTCACGATCTTGTTGTCTTCCTGCACCCAGACAAGGAAACGGGCGTCGAAAATGCTGAGGACTGCGTAGAGAGAATGGTTGTCTGAACCCGGGCGGTTCATCAGCTTGTAATCGCGCAGCTTGTCGAAACCGGCAAGTTCAATGCCGACCTGATCCATGCCAACCGACTGAAATTTGGATACGAATTCGTTGAGTTTCGCGAGCGTAGGGCGGAAGGGCGCGAGGCCTTCGCGGGCATTCGCCGCCAGTGCACGAAAGGTGGCGGACAGGCTGGCGGTCGTGCTGTCTTTCAGCACCGTGTTATCCGCTGCGGGAGCTTCGTTCGTGGTTCCGTCGTCTGCCATGTGCCCAACCTTCTGATTTTGCTCAAAGGATCTATCTTGGTGAATTGGGCTGAGTGTAGGATAAAATGCTTCGTTATGTCAAGTAATGGAATTTCCCGAAAATATGGTTGAAATTCAATGGTTTTGCGTGCAAATCTAGGGGCTAGAAGTGCAGAAAATGACCGAAAACAAAGCCCAGTTCATCCACCTGCGGGTGCATTCGGCCTATTCGCTGGCCGAAGGCGCGATCAAGCTCAAGGACCTCGTGCCGCTGACCAAGCGGCTGGGGATGCCTGCCGTTGCCGTGACCGATACCGGCAACCTGTTCGGCGCGCTCGAATTTTCGGTCGGTGCGGCGAAAGAGGGCATCCAGCCGATCGTCGGGATCCAGATGTGGGTGGAGCGCCCCGACCAGACCGACCAGAAGAACAAGAAATCCGAAATGCCCGACCAGCTGGTTTTGCTGGCCATGAACGAAACGGGCTATATGAACCTGATGAAGCTGACCAGTAACAGCTTCCTCATTCCGCTCGCCCATACCGAAAAACCAGCGATCACCTGGGAAGATCTGGAGAGCCATGCCGAAGGCATTATCTGCCTTACGGGCGGGGTGAAGGGCTGTATCGGTCGCATGTTGCTGGAATCCCGCGCCGGGGAGGCAGAAAAAATTCTGCAACGCCTTCATGCAACTTTCGGCGACCGTTTATATATCGAACTGGAACGCCACGGTACGGTGGATGAGGTCGGCACCGAGGATGCGCTGCTCGATTTCGCCTACAAGTATAATATTCCTTTCGTCGCCACGAATAACTGTTTTTTCAGCGACCCGGATATGCACGAGGCGCATGACGCGCTGATGTGTATCGCGGAAAGCGCCTATGTGCAGGACACAAATCGCCGTAAGGTAACGCCCGAGCATTATTTCAAATCCCCCGAACAGATGGTGGAACTGTTCAAGGATCTGCCAGAAGCGGTCGAAAACAGCGTAAACATCGCCAAACGCTGCGCCTTCATGCTGAAGGAAGTGAAGCCGATGCTGCCGCGCTTTGCGACATCGGGCGGCAGGACGGAAGAACAGGAACTGCGCGAACTCACCTCCGACGGCCTAAACTGGCGCTTGAACAACTATGTGTTCCGTGAAGGCTGGGACGATGCGAAGCGCGAAGAGGTGCGCAATCAGTATATCGAGCGGATGAATTACGAACTCGACGTCCTCATTAAAATGGGCTTCGCCGGTTATTTTCTCATCGTCTCCGACTTCATTATCTGGGCCAAGAATAACGACATTCCGGTGGGGCCGGGACGCGGGTCGGGTGCGGGTTCCGTTGTTGCCTGGGCGACCAAGATCACCGACTTGGATCCCATAGAAATGAACCTGCTGTTCGAGCGTTTCCTGAACCCCGAACGTGTCTCGATGCCTGACTTCGACGTCGATTTTTGTCAGGAACGCCGCGAAGAAGTCATAAACTATGTACGCGACAAATATGGCCGCGACAGCGTGGCGCAAATCATCACATTTGGTAAATTGCAAGCACGCGCGGTGGTGCGCGATGTCGGGCGTGTGCTTCAAATGCCTTACGGACAGGTCGACAAAGTTGCCAAGCTTGTGCCGCAAAACCCCGCCAACCCGATCAGCCTTGAAGAAGCGCTTGAATCCGAGCCGCTGCTGCGCGAAGCGCGGGACACGGACGATCAGGTGCGCAAGCTGATCGACGTCGCACTCAAGCTGGAGGGGCTGTACCGCCATGCCTCTACTCATGCGGCGGGTGTGGTGATCGGGGACAAACGTCTCGATGAAATCGTGCCGCTCTACCGCGACCCGGGCGCGGATATTGCCGCGACGCAGTTCAACATGAAGGACGTGGAGAAAGCGGGCCTCGTCAAGTTCGACTTCCTCGGCCTGAAAACGCTGACCGTCATCAAGGACGCGATCCGCCTGATCCGCGAAACCAGCAACGTGGTACTCGATCCGCTGAAATTTCCGCTGGACGATAAAGACACTTATAAAATTCTGGCCAAGGGCGACTGTTCCGCTGTGTTCCAGCTCGAGAGCGCCGGAATGCGTGACCTTTACAAGCAGATGAACGTCAAAAATTTTGACGAGATCATCGCTATCGTGGCGCTGTTCCGCCCCGGCCCGATGGAAAACATCCCGAAATACATCGCCAATTTGTCGGGCAAGGAAGAAATCGAATACATGCACCCGCTGCTGGAGCCGGTGTTGAAAGATACCTACGGTGTCATGATCTATCAGGAACAGGTCATGGCGGCAGGTCAGGTGCTGGCGGGCTATTCGCTGGGTGGTGCCGACTTGCTGCGCCGCGCGATGGGTAAAAAAATCAAGGCGGAGATGGACGCGCAGCGTGCGATTTTCGTCGAGGGCTGCGAAAAGCACAATAAAATCACGCACGAAATGGCGAGCAGCATTTTCGACCAGATCGCCAAATTCGCCGATTACGGTTTCAACAAAGCACACTCGGCCGTTTATGCCCATATCGCTTTCCAGACTGCCTACCTGAAGGCGCATTACCCCGTCGAATTCATGGCGGCGACGATGACGCAGGACATGAGCGTGACCGACAAGCTTGCCGTGACGCGGCAGGAGCTCAATCGCATGAAGATCACGCTACTTCCGCCCGATGTTAACAAGTCGCTGCCGCGCTTTGCGGTTGAGCTATTGCCGAACGGCAAGAAAGCCATCCGCTACGCACTCGCCGCACTGAAGGGCGTGGGCGAGGAGGCGATGAAACGCGTGGTGGCGGAGCGCGAACAGAACGGCGAATTTAAAAACGTCTATGATTTTGCCCGCCGCCTTGATGCGAAAGTCATCAACAAACGCCAGATGGAATCCTTGGCAGCCTCCGGCGCGTTTGAGATGCTGCATGAAAACCGCGCGGAAATGCTGGGGTCGTGCGAAACGCTGTTGCGCTATGCGCAGGCGCATGTGGAAGAAAAAGCGAGCGGTCAGGTCAGCCTGTTCGGTGGCGCGGGAAACGAATTGCCGGAACCGCCGCTAGCAAAGGCCGACAAATGGGAACCCCTGGAAAAGCTGCGCCATGAATTTGACGCGGTCGGTTTTTATCTCTCCGCCCACCCGCTCGACAACATGACGACGCAGCTGGAGCGGTTGCGCGTTGTGCCGACTGTGCGCGTGCAGGAAGAATTGCACAAAAGCCCCACCAACCGCCTGCGCATGGCGGGCATCGTGGTGCGCAAACAGGAACGCACATCGCAAAAGGGCAACCGCTTCGCCTTCGTGTCGGTCTCCGACCCCTATGGCGTGTTCGAGATGATGGTGTTTTCCGACACGCTGAACGCCAGCCGCGAATTGCTGGAGGCGGGAACGCCGATCCTGCTGTCGGTCGATGTCGATAAAAAACCCGATTCAGACGAACTCCGCTACCTCGCCCAGACGATCGAGCCGCTGACGACGGCGGTGCAGAATGTGACATCGCAGGTGCATATTCAGGTCGATAAACCCGCCGCGCTTGCAGCGATCAAGGGCGTGCTGTCGCAAGCGGGGCAGGGCAAGGTGAAAGTCCACCTGATCATGGATGCAGGGCAGGGGCGCGAGGCGACTTTGGAGGTGCCCGGCGGCTGGAATATCCGCGATGAAGTACCCCGCCAGTTGCGCACGATTAATGGCGTTTCAGATGTGCGTGAGCTTTGAAAAATATTCTCATTTTATTTCAGTAAGTTAACCTTTATTTATTGCCTTGACTTTCCATAATTTATGCGTAAAATAGAAGTCGATTGGGGAAGTGAAGTTTCACATGTTTTTTTCACGCATATTAAATGGCGTTATTAACGCAATTGCTGCGGACGAAAAGCCCGTGCCGACGGATGACGCTCTGCGCGTGACGACGGCAAGCCTGACCAATACCTTCATCCGCGTTGAGATCCCCGCATCGTTTCCACCCGTGATTGATACCGATAACCAGTTCACTTTGTTGCAAATGATCGAAAAAGAATTGGGCGATAAGCATGGCACGACGCTGTCGGAAGCGGGGCGCATCAATATCGTTTACCCGCGTAAGCATCCGCTTAAATTCCCCGGTCACGACAATACTGCCGAACTCGAGGCAATGAAGGTCTGGCATATGTTGCAACGTGCGAAGCCCGAGGTTGAATGGGTCATTGCGAATGCGCTGAACGAGTTGCATAAACTCGGACGCACGGGAAACCAGACGAGCATACATGCGCTGACAGCAAAGCAGGAATATGTCGTTTACGACAATGCCACGCAGCAGGGCGCGGTGTTTCGGTTCGGCCAGGCGGGCAATAATAAAAAAGAATACTTCATCATGATCGATTCCGGGTTCGAGCAGGGTACGACCATGGCGAATCTCCTGAGTTTTATCGAGGCGAATGGCGGCGCTGTGTTGGGCGCGGCGGTATCCGACCAAAAAATAAACACGCTGCAGCAAAAAAATACATCGATTTTCGACAACAACGGACTGCGCGCGGGATTGCGTGCCGAATTCAACGATGCGTCACGCAACATCGGCCGCCTTGCGGAGATGGCATTGGCTTTTTCGGCATCGGCCAAGCGTGACGGCATGGACATGTCTCCGCAGCAGGCGCTTGACTTGTTCGAGGAAAAACTCAACAAAACGGGTAATAGCGTTTTCTCCATGACCGATGGAGAGGCGTCGCGCGTCATCGGCACCGTACAGGGAAGCTATGATGCGCCGCTCTCGTTCCGGCAGGTGATCCGCGCGCTTGATGACAAGGCGGCGGAACTGGAGCCGAAAAAAACTAAACCCGCGCCGCAATTGCAATCGAAGGGGGCGGCAATATGAGGCGTTCCCTTTCAAAAATTCAGGCGATGCGCGAGGTTTTTAATAAATTGAAAAACCCGCCCTATCTGCTTGGCGCGCATGTCAATCCGTCAATGCGACAGGAAATTCCCGCCGATTTTCCGCGCGCGCTCGCGCCTTATAGCGGTGATGAAGCGTTGCAGTTAATCATGGCCGAACTGAAAAAACGCGGTGTTGATATTAGTGATATCACGCGCATCAATATCGCCTATCCGCATAAACATCCCGGCCTTTACCCCGGTCACCACAATACGGCGGAGGAGCGCGCGTTTGCGTTCCGTGAACGTATGGAGGCTGTCGCACCGCAGATTGACTGGGTGATCGCCGAGGCATTAGTCGAGCGCGTGCGCCTCGGCCGATCCGAAAACCAGAGCAGTTTCCACGCCCTGACGGGCAAACAGGAATACGACATTTACCTGAAGATCCAGCATGAGCCCTTGTCGTTTGCGCATAAGGACAGGGGGCGCGAATTCTTCGTGATCGTCGACAGCACGATCGAACAGGGCACGACTATATCCAACATGATGAGCTATATCCATTATAACGGCGGTGATGTATTGATGACGCAAGGCGACCACCGCGTACACATTGCGCAGAAACGTGATGTGGCAAACGATGTAGCCGATATCGGGGCGGCGTTTAACAATGTTTCGCGCAACACGGGCAGACTGCCGGAGCTTGCGCTGGCATTTTCGATTTCTGCCCGCCGTCACGGTCGTGACTGGACGCCGAGACAGGCAATCGAAAAGTTCGAGAGCGCTCTGAACAAACATGGCAATTCGGTTTTTGCGCTGACAGATGGCGAAGTCCAGCATCTCGTCAAAAACGTGAATGGCGCGAAAGAAAACTTCCCCGCCTTGCTTGAAAAACTGGAAAAAACGGCACCGAAACTTAAAAAAGGCCAGTGGATCCCGCAAACCATGCGGTTTTAGATAGCATTCCGTATGGTAGGCGTCGCGGGTTTGTTACCGGCACCAAAGGCTGATTTCGCTACCTTCATTCCATTTGTAAATGCATTCCCCAAAAAACCGCGAGCGCCGAGCGCGGAAGTTTTTTCGGGTGCTGTTGCGGCAGGGGTAGAGGGGGTATCTCCGCGCTTGACCTGTTCTTTCTCGTAATGCTTTTGCAGCCCCTCGCAGATGCGGTTGCTGATGAAGGATTTGACGGCAGAGCTGGCCGCCATGAATGACGCGGATAGCCCGACCTTGGCAGTGGCACCCGCCGCCAGAACGCCGACAGCTCCGCCGGTAACTGCGATGCCGATTGCGCCTACACAGAATGCGGCAGCGACCAAACCGCCCCGTTTTGCCCATTTGACGCGTGTATCCAATTGGGCATTGGTTAGGCCGCTGGTATCCCTCATCTTGGCGTATTTGTCTTTGATCGCCTGTATGAACATAGGTGCTCCTGCCCGTATTCTAGCCTGAGTCCGTTTTTTGCGCCTGATTTTTGTTTTAAAGGACGAATTCAGGCATTTTCAGAAAAATGCCCAATATTGTTTTAACATATTGAAATGACGCACCTTTCGCCCTATCTGGCTATGACGCATTTTCAACGCCATGGCGGGGTATGTGAAAGGGGCTGTAAAAGCCCCTGAAATCATCCACGTTTTGCTTGCAATAGCATTGAAATGCCTGTAAAAACGCGACTACTTGAGAAGATGCCGGGATGGTCCTGGCATTTAGCTAAAAATCACATGCGGATCTTTGAGGTTGCCACGGCAACCGCTTCGGTGTCCCCACAAGGGACTTGCATCCGCAGAGGCATAACCGGGAAAGGATAAAACCCAATGACGATGCCCACTTTCACTATGCGCCAGCTCCTCGAAGCAGGCGTTCACTTCGGCCACAATACCCGCCGCTGGAACCCCAAGATGAAGCCGTACATTTACGGCGACCGTAACAAGGTTCATATCATCAACCTCGAACTGACCGTCCCCATGCTGCACACCGCCCTGAAAAGCGTGCGCGACATCGTTGCGAACCGCGGCCGCGTCCTGTTCGTCGGCACGAAACGTCAGGCAGCTGACAAAATCGCCGACACCGCAAAACGTTGCGGCCAGTACTACGTGAACTACCGCTGGCTCGGCGGCATGCTCACCAACTGGAACACCATCTCCGGCTCGATCAAGCGCCTGCGCACGGTCACCGAGATGCTGGAAAACCCCGAAGTGAAACACGGCATGACCAAAAAAGAGCAGCTCAACCTCTCACGCGAGAAAGAGAAGCTGGAAAAGGCACTGGGCGGCATTAAAGACATGGGCGGCCTGCCCGACGCGATGATCGTGATCGACGTCATGAAAGAAGCCAACGCGATCACCGAAGCAAAACGCCTCGGCATTCCCGTGTTCGGCGTCGTTGACACCAATTGCGATCCCGACAACGTCGATTTCCTGATCCCCGGCAACGATGACGCGACCCGCGCCATCAACCTGTATTGCGACCTCTTCGCTGAAGCCGTTCTTGACGGTCTGCAGGCTGAAGTGACCGCGTCGGGCGTTGATGCTGGTGCTTCCGCGAACCCGATGCAGGAAGACCTCGGCTCGAACGACGTGTCCGAAGTGAAAGCAGCCGCAGCCGGCTAATGATGATTTCTTCCCCCTTCCTCGCGGGCATGTCCTGCGGGGAAGGGCGGGAAGGAACCTCAAAGAATAAACCTCCGCCACCCAAATCCGTTAAGGGGAATTTGAATGACTGAAATCACAGCAAAGCTCGTGCAGGAACTCCGCGAAAAAAGCGGCGCCGGCATGATGGACTGCAAAAAAGCGCTTGTTGAAACCAAGGGCGACGTTGAAGCCGCCATGGACTTCCTGCGTAAAAAAGGCCTCGCTTCCGCCGCCAAGAAATCAGGCCGCGCAGCATCCGAAGGCCTCGTTTCCGTTGCGACCGCCGGCACCTTCGCCGTTGCAATCGAACTGAACGCAGAAACCGACTTCGTTGCGCGCAACGACCAGTTCCAGAAACTGCTGAACGACGTGACTGACCTCGCCGTGAAGAACAAGATCGAAAGCCTCGACGCGCTGAAGGCCGCAAAACTCGGCGACAAGACCGTCGAGCTGACCGTGACCGAACTGGTCGCCAGCATCGGCGAAAACATGAACCTGCGCCGCATGCAGGCGCTGTCCGTGAATTCGGGTGTCGTCGCAAGCTATGTGCACAACCAGGTCATCCCCGGCCGCGGCAAGATCGGCGTGCTCGTCGCTCTTGAATCGACCGGCAACGCAGAGAAACTGGCAGCCCTCGGCCGCCAGCTGGCAATGCACATCGCGGCATCCCGCCCTGAAGCGCTCACCACCGAAGCCCTCGACAAGGACATGGTCGCACGCGAACGCGCCATCCACGCAGACAAGGCTTCCAAGAGCGGCAAGCCCGCGGACATCATCGAGAAAATGGTCGATGGTTCCATGCGCAAATACTACGAACAAGTCATCCTGATGGAGCAGACCTTCATCATCGACGGCGCGACCAAAATCTCCGCTGTTCTCCAGAACGCGGAAAAAGATGCTGGCGCACCCGTGAAGCTCACCGGCTATGTGCGCTTTGAACTGGGTGAAGGCGTCGAGAAAAAAGTCGACGATTTCGCTGAAGAAGTCGCCAAAATGGCGGCCGGCTAACAGATAAATTGGCTTCCTTCCCGGCCCCTCTCCCCAGGGGCGGGGACGGGAAGGGGCCGATACTGCTGCAGACACCAGACAAAGTTTCGGGGGATATATAATGTCGAAGACGCGGTTCAAGCGTGTGCTTCTCAAGATTTCGGGCGAAGCCCTGATGGGCGGCGGCGAATACGGCATTGATACCGAAACCGTCAACCGCGTCGCGCAGGATGTCAAAGAAGCCATCAAGCTTGGCGTGCAGGTCTGCCTTGTCATCGGCGGCGGCAATATTTTCCGTGGCGTCTCCGGCGCGGCTGTCGGCATGGATCGCGCTTCGGCCGACTATATGGGTATGCTCGCGACCGTCATCAACTCCCTCGCCATGCAAAACGCGCTCGAAAAAATCGGCGTCGATACGCGTGTGCAATCCGCCATTCCCATGGATACCGTCTGCGAACCCTACATCCGCCGCCGTGCGAAACGCCATATCGAAAAAGGCCGCGTCGTGATTTTCGGCGCAGGCACCGGTAACCCGTTCTTCACGACCGACACGGCCGCCGCGCTGCGCGCATCGGAAATGGGCTGCGACGCGCTGCTGAAAGGCACCAAGGTTGACGGCGTTTACTCCGCCGATCCCGCGAAAAACCCGAACGCGACCAAGTTCGATACGCTCACCTATCTTGACGTGCTGGCGCGTGACCTTGGCGTCATGGACGCCTCCGCGATTTCGCTCGCGCGCGAAAGCAAAATTCCCGTCATCGTTTTTTCCATCAAGAGCCCCGGCGCCTTCCCCGAACTTATGCAGGGCAGGGGCGCATGCACCATCGTAACCGAGAAGGAAGTCGTCAATGGCTGACATCAATCTGAATGACCTCGAGCGCCGCATGGGCGCGTCCCATGAAAGCTACTCCAAGGAACTGGGCGGGTTGCGCACCGGTCGCGCTTCCGCGAGCCTGCTGGATACCGTTCAGGTCGAAGTGTATGGCGCAAAAATGCCCCTGAACCAAGTGGCCTCCGTTTCCGTCGCCGAAGCCCGCCTGCTGAACGTCCAGGTCTGGGATACGAACAACACCAAGGCCGTTGAAAAGGCGATTGCATCCGCCGGTCTCGGCCTCAACCCCCAGCCGTCCGGCTCGCTCATCCGCGTGCCGCTACCTGGCCTGACCGAAGAACGCCGCGCTGAACTGGCGAAGGTCGCCGCGAAATATGCCGAAGGTGCCCGCGTTGCCGTCCGCAACATCCGCCGCGAAGGCATGGATATGGCGAAAAAGCTGAAGACCGAAGGCAAGCTGTCCGAAGACGCTCTCAAGACGAGCGAGGAAAAGATCCAGAAGATGACCGATACATGGATCAAGAAAATCGACGACAGCCTTGCGCACAAGGAAACCGAAATCAAGCAGGTCTGACCCTTGTCATGACCCAGCCCGTCCCCAAGCTCGCTGTATTGCCGCAGCATGTCGCCATCATCATGGACGGCAACGGCAGGTGGGCGACTACGCGGGGATTGAGCCGCACCGAAGGCCATAAAAAAGGCGCTGAAGCGGCGCAGCGCGTGGTCGAGGCTGCGCGCGACATGGGCATCCCTTACATCACGTTGTTCAGCTTTTCGTCCGAAAACTGGAACCGCCCCCCCGCCGAAATCGACGATTTGATGAACCTGCTGCGCTATTACCTCACCCGCGAAATGGCGGAGATGAAGAAGAACGGCGCGCGCCTGCTGGTCATCGGCGACCGCACGAAACTGCCGCAGGATATCGTGAACATCATCCTGAAGGTGGAGGACGAAACCAAGGACAACCGCCGCATCACCGTTGTGATCGCGCTTTCCTATGGCGGACGGCAGGATATCGTTTTCGCAGCGCGTGAGCTGGCGCGTCTTGCGAAGGCGAACGAGGTGGATATCGAAAAAATCGACGAGGATATTTTCTCGCGCTACCTGATGACGCGCGGCATCCCCGATCCCGACCTGATGATCCGCACCAGCGGTGAATCGCGCATCAGCAACTTCCTGATGTGGCAGCTGGCCTATGCGGAACTGTTCTTCACCAATACCCTCTGGCCTGATTTCGGCCGCAAGGATATGGAGGAGGCGGTTGCTTTCTTTAACGGTCGCGACCGTCGCTATGGCGGATTATCGCGCAAAGCAGGGGAATGAACATGACCGCGCCTAAGATCGATAGCTCGCTCAAGACCCGCCTCCGCTCCGTCATTATTTTCGCCCCCATCGTGCTACTGGTGATTTTTGCCGGTGGCCCTGCCTTCACCGTCATGATGGCGATTGGCGCGGGCATCGGCGCATGGGAATGGTCGCGCATGGTGACTCATAACGCGCATCCGCCGCGCCACCTTGCTCATTTTTCTGCCGCGCTGACGGGCGTTGCGACGGCAAGCGCAGGCATGGTGGATAGCCCGCTGCCGGCGTTCTGTTTCCTGCTGGCGCTGTGCTTCCTTGTCTTCTGCTACAATTTCTCGAAAAAAGGGTCCAAGCCCGGCCTATTGCTGTTTGGCCTGATTTACATCGGCATGTCGATGATCATGATGATCTGGCTGCGTAACGCGCACGGCAATGCGCAGGGTCTGTTTCACATGATCACGCTGCTGTTTATCGTCTGGGCCAGCGACTCTTGCGCGTATTTCACAGGCCGCACCTTTGGTGGCCCGAAACTCGCGCCCAAGATCAGCCCCAAGAAAACATGGTCGGGGTTTCTGGGTTCCAGCGTGGGCGCGGGTATCGTGGCGGCATTGCTGGCTTGCCCGTCGCTGCTTGAAAAATTCTCCGTCCAGACCATCGGCAATTGGGGCTGGCTCGGATATTTCGTGCTCGGCTTCGTGATGGCGATGTTCGGTCAGGCGGGCGACCTGTTTATTTCGATGTTCAAGCGCCGCTTCGACGTGAAGGATACCGGCACGCTGATCCCCGGCCATGGCGGTATCCTGGACCGCATCGACGCGCTGCTGCTGGTCGCGCTGTTGTTTGGCGTGTTGACGGGCATCGTCGGGGGGTAATCACCTATGCCGCAAGTGGCAGACATCCGCACGCAGGCGCAACCGCGCAGCGTCACAGTCCTTGGATCCACCGGATCGATCGGCAAAAGCACCGTTGACCTGCTGCAGGGGCATCGCGGCAAATTCCATATCCGCGCCCTGACCGCCAATAAAAACGTCGCTCTGCTGGTGCAGCAGGCAAAGGCATTGAACGCCGAACTAGCCGTTGTCGCCGACGAAAGCCTTTATAACGAATTGAAGGCAGCCTTATCCGGCACGGGCATCCGCGCCGCAGCCGGTTCTGCCGCCGTATTAGATGCTGCCGAGCTGCCCAGCGACTGGATTATGGCCGCCATCGTCGGCGCAGCAGGGGTCGAAGCAACCTTGCGCGCCATCCGGCAGGGCAAGACAGTTGCGCTGGCGAACAAAGAATCTCTCGTCTGCGCAGGGCCGTTCATGATGGAGGCTGTCGCTAAATCCGGTGCGACGCTGCTGCCCGTCGATAGTGAACATAACGCGGTGTTTCAGGTTTTCGATTACCAGCAGCGCGCGGGCATCCGCCGCATTATCCTCACCGCATCGGGCGGCCCGTTTCTGCGCCGCAGCCGTGAAAGCCTCCATACCGTCACACCCGCCGAAGCAATCCGCCATCCGAATTGGGCGATGGGCGCGAAAATATCGGTCGATAGCGCGACGATGATGAATAAATCCTTGGAAGTCATCGAGGCTGCGTATTTGTTTAACCTGCCGTCCGAGCAAATCGACGTGCTTGTACATACGCAGTCACTTGTTCATTCAATGGTTGAATATATTGACGGAAGTATCTTGTCTCAAATGGGTGCGCCGGACATGCGCACGCCGATTGCGCACACATTAGCATGGCCCGCCCGCGTTGAAACGACAGGCGATAAACTTGATCTGAGTAAAAGCATTACCTTTAACTTTGAACCTATTGATACAGATAGGTTTTATGCCTTAAAATTGGCACGTCAGGCATTAAAATCCGGGTTGGGGTATCCCACGGTGCTCAATGCGGCGAATGAGGTGGCGGTAGAGGCGTTTTTGG
>JBBRVE010000068.1:0-16417 GCA_038247245.1 Bdellovibrionales bacterium
CGTATTCGTCCATCTGCTTCAGCGTGCTGATTTCGCGCAGCAGATCGCCGATGGCGCTCGCCTGTTTATTATCGGGATGGAAAAAAGCGTTCGGCACCGGCTGGGGCAGTGTTTTCGGGTTCAGGAACACCATGTACTGGCCGCCATTCGCGCGCAGCCCGTCATACCCCGCCGCATCGACGATATCGGCCGACGTCACCTGCCCCTTGTTGCTGTCACGAGGGACACCGAATTCTGATTGCAGGTTCATAATGAAATTGCGGCCGGTATGGCCAGCGTATTTTCCGGCATCAAAGCGCGCCAGCATATCCTGCCCCGCCTTCGCCATATCGACGCCGGTTGCCGCGTTCACGCCCAGCTTGGCCATGCCCTTGGCGAAATCCTCGACCAGTTCGCGCGTCACATCCTCGAAGCCTGAAATCCAGCGGTCGCGGTGGCCTTTGGAATAACTGTCGAAGGTGGCTTTGACTTCGAATTCGTAAACCCACCCGGCGGTGGAGCCGCGCGAAAACGCATTGCTCTCGCCGTCCGCGCGGTTCAGCGAGGTGTAGAAACCGATGCCGTATTCCGAACTCGACCCGCCCGATTTTGCTTTGGTCAAATCAATCGCGTCGATGCCCTCGACCGTTCGGCTGCCATGGTAAATAGTCGTGCCCATGCGGAATATTTTATCACGCGTTTATTAACGCGGTGATAATTTCGAAATTTTAATGATATTTCAGTTAGTTAGCGACCCTGCCACATCGTCCCGCCCTTGCGCAGATAGCGCAGGCGCAGCGGGTGGAAATAATAGACTCGGCCATCGCCGGCAGTCAGGCAGGTCGGAATCTTCATCGCATCGTTGGGTATTGCGCCCGCTTCATCCGTCACGATCTGCGAGTTGTCGTTTGCGAATTTCAGCGCAGGGGTCAGTTTATAACTAATACGCACGCGCTTGCAGAACGCGTCGCTTGGCGCGGGGATCACGGCGTACAGGGTATCGGTCGTGCCCGTAGCATCGGCCTGTCGGCGCAAGGAGTACCAGACGCGCATGCCCTTTTGCTTGGTCAACAGGTCGAGTGTCGGCTGGTCGATCCACGCCCCCATCATCGGGCGGAACTTGATTTTGCCTTCGGGGTTGAACACGGCATAGGCGGGATCGACATTGTCCGACGCACCGCCGAAAGACAGCTTTTCGAAATCCTCGAAACCGATCAGCTTTTTCATGACAGCGCGGGCCAGCGCCGTTTCCAGCAGGCGGAACTGCCCCTGCACAGTTTGCAGGGCGGGGTTCAGCTTGGGGTTATAATCGCCGCGCGGCGCGGGCGGTGCGCCGGTATAGACGGGCAGATTGTTCGGGTTGTCAAAACGCTTGCCGTCACCGGCCACCTGCTGGCCCTGCACCGCAGGCTTGCCGCCCCGCATCAGGTGCGGAAATTTTTTCTGTATCACGCCCACAACCAGCGCAGCGCCGATAACGGCGGCGACGGCGAACAGTATCCATTGCTGGTTGCGTGTCATGTTTTTACCCTTTCAGGTTTTTCAGTTCGGCCACAAGGCGCGCATTGTCATCGGATGTCCCGACGGTCACGCGCAGGTGCCTGGGCAGATTATACGCCCCCATCTGGCGGATGAAAATACCCTTGTCCTTCAGGCCAAGACGGATCTTTTCGGCCGTATCGCCGAATTCCACCAGCAGGAAATTGCCGACGCTGGGCAATACGCGGTATCCCAGCGCCGCGATATTTTCCGCAAGATATTTGCGGCCCGTGGTGGTCATGTCGATGGTGCGTTTCAGGAAATCGGTGTCCGACAGCGCCGCGATGCCCGCCGCCTGTGCCGGCGCATTGACGTTGAACGCGCCGCGCACGCGGTTCACAACCCCCGCCACCTCTGCCGAGCAATAGCCCCAGCCGAGGCGCAAGGCCGCAAGGCCGTAAATTTTCGAGAACGTGCGCAGCATCACCACATTCGGATGCGCATCGACCATGTCGCGGCCATCGGAATAATCGGCGGCCTGCACGAATTCCGCATAGGCGCTGTCGAGCAGGATCAGCACGTTCGATGGCACTTTTTCGCACAGGTGTTTCAGTTCTTCGCGCGTGATATAGCTGCCCGTCGGGTTGTTCGGATTGGCGAGCAGCAGCATTTTCGTCTTCGGAGTCACCGCCTTCAACAGCGCGTCCACATCGGTGCGGAAATCATTTTCGGGCGCCAGCACGGGCGTCGCGCCCACGGCCTTGGCGCAGATCGGATACATCAGGAACCCGTATTGCGGGAACAGCACTTCATCGCCCGGCCCCGCATAGGCGCGCACGAGCAGCGAGATGAGTTCTTCCGAGCCAGACCCGCAAACAATATTGTCGGGGTTCATGTTATACGTCTTGCCCAGCGCCGCGCGCAGGTCGCCTGCCGAACCATCGGGATAACGAAACAGGTCATTCGCGCAGGCAAGATACGCGTCACGCGCCTTCGGGCTGCAGCCCAGTGCGTTTTCGTTCGATGCAAGCCGCAACAAATCCGTCACCCCCGCCACGCGCCCCTCGCCGCCGATATACGGCTTGATGTCGAGGATGCCCTGTTTGGGAAGCGGATGTGCGGCGGTCATGATTTGTGTTCTCCTGTATGGAGAATTTTTATGGGATAGCGCGGGTGGTGGCAAGGAGAACCGCGATTTTGTTGACATAAAACGCCGTTTCCTATCCCGAAAACTGTCATTCCGACGCAGGCCAGCGTGACAGGAAGCGTCAGGAAACAAACAAAAACCGCACCAGCGCCATGCCGAACGCGAACAGCGCGGCGTTGCTGAATTTGTCGAGCGGCACGATCTCCTCGCCATTCGCCAGCCGCTTGCGGCCGATCAGCGCCATGACCGCGCCCAGCAGCAGCGGCGTCAGGAGCAGGTTGGCGATACGCAAGGATTCAGAATGGATAAATGAATGCGGAAAGAACACAAGGCTGCCCGCCCCCATCACCGCCCCGCAAGCCAGCCACAGCACGCCTGTCAGCACAGGGCCCATCGGTTTCGGTTCAATCCCCCGCGCGCGTTTGCGCTTGCGCGATTTATGCGTCACGACCTCGGCGATGATTTCGGCAACGCCCTGAATGAGGCTTTCAAAAACGATTTCGAGGATGGCTTCGATCATAACCTATGAAACTCGTAAGCAATGTCGCCTAAGATTCCAAATGCAGATGGATAAGCAAGGATGAAGTAATAAAGGAAGTAGGATGCGGCCAACAAAAGACCGACCAAAATAGCCCCAAATACGGTCAAAATTTTCTTTCTGTGTGTCCAAGGCTTTTTCGTTTCTACTTTTCCTTCCATCACCCCTCCCGCGACAACGGCCCTGCCTGCGCCACCCGCCTGCGTTGCGCATGGACGGCGGTGGGGTTGCTCGCGCCGACCATGGTGCCGGCGTAGAGCTGTTTGGAGGCTTCGATGATGTTGACGCCGGCGAAGGCGCTCATGAATTTGGGGCCGAGTTTTTCCCAGACGGGCGCGGTCGCAAGGATCAGGCGCGACGATGTGGGCGGCACGAACAGCGCGCGCACGGCGTTTTCGGGCACGAACAAGTAATCTTTTAAATGCTGGCGCACCTGCCCGACCGAATAGGGCGTGCCGTAACCGAACGGCGTTGAATCAACCCGCGCCCAGACACCTGCGCGGTTCGGCACGACGATCATCAGCCGCCCCTGCCCCGACAGTACGCGCCAGCTTTCGCGCAAGACGGCATCGAGGCTTTCATAGCCCTGCAAGCCATGCACGATCAGCAACCTGTCGACGGAATTGGTTTCGATGGGCAGCTCGCCTTCAAGGCACATGCTGACCAGCCCCTTGTCATCGGGCGGCCAGAAAATCGCGCCTTGGTGCGACGGCATGAGGGAGACGACACGCTCCGCCTCGCCCAGAAACGGTTTCAGGTAGGGCACGGCGTAACCCAGCCCCAGCATCCGCTGCCCCGCCACATTCGGCCACAGCGCGCGGATATGCTGGCGCAAAATCCGCTGCGCCACGCGCCCGCGCGTGGAGTCGTAAAATTCGCGGAGGTCGATGGCCTTGGTGTACATAATCTGCCCGCCGTTGATACGCCCCCATTCAAACACATAATCCCGCAAACCGGAAGCGACCTCGCTGTTTTGATGCTTGATCCGCCGCGCCAGCTTTTTTATCCTTATCCCCACGACCATCGACCCTAAAGAACAACGTCTGAAAGAACTGCAGAACCGTTTCCGCAAGGTCGGGTGGCGGCAGGATTTTGTGGCGGGGATGCGTCGCCGGGTGCGGCAGCCCTATGCCTGGGTCTTGGCATTTCTCGTTCTGGCCGCGATTTTAGCGATGATACTCGCTTATATCTAAATCCCGACCGCCGCGCGCTGGCGGCATGTCACGCCCTTGCATGACAACATAGAGTTGCTATAATCGGCCCATTGCACAAACAAAGGATATTGCCGTGACGAAACCCGCCCGCCCCGAACGCTGGATTTTCATGATCGACAAAAATGCGACGCAGGCGGAAACCGATGCGTTCGGCAAGAAACTGGAAAAGCTGGGCGCGGCGGATGGCGTGAAAGTGGTCGACAGCATTTCCGGCACGCTGCTGGTGCAATGCAGGGAAGCCTTCGCGCAGGCCGCAAAAAAACAGTTCGCAGCGGAATTGCGCAACGTGAACCGCGAAACCTTTGTCCCGCTGCCAGACACCCGCCATAAACTCCGCAAACCGCCGACGCCGTAAGTGACGGCGGACACCGCCATCATCGGCTGGGCGCGGCAGGTTTTGTGTGCGCCCGAGGCCGTTGCCGAAACCATCGTGGAAACACCGTGGAGCCGCGTGCTGAAAATTTCGGCAGGCGATAAAAATTATTACCTGAAGCAACCCGCGCGCGGATTGTTTATCGAGGCGGAGATTATTTCAACATGTCGCACGCTCTGCGGCATCTCCGCCATCCCCGAACTGATCGCGCATGATGATGCCCTGCATTGTTTCCTGATGGGCGATTGCGGCGATAAATCGCTGCGCACGATATTCGACGGCAAGCTGGATGCCGCGCTGATGGCGGCGGGCATCCGCGCCTATACAGGTTTCCAGCGTGCGACCGCGCCGCATGCGGACGCGTTCGTGGCAGCAGGCGTGCCCGACTGGCGCAGGGATAAAATGCCCGCGCTGTATGATACGCTGGTGAATGATGACGCGTTTATGGCGGCGCAGCAGCTGGACGCCGCAACGGTGAAAACCGCCCGCGATTTTTCGGCGCGTGCGGCGGCAGGCTGTGCGGCGCTTGCGGGTTTCGGCATCCCCGAATGCCTGACGCATTCCGATTTTCATGACAATAACCTGATCATGGATGGCAGCGGAAAAATCAGCATCATCGACCTTGGCGAAACGGCGGTCGACCATCCGTTCCTGTCGCTGGCATGGCTGTTGCGGCGCACGGGGTTCCGGTATCCGCTGCCGCCGGATGGCGCGGATTTTAAAATGCTGTTTGATGCATGCTTTGACGGCTGGGGGATGCAGGCTGCGGATGTGCGGGAGGCGTTCAGCCATGCGAACACGCTGCTGCCCGTCTATGGCATCCTTGCGCATCTGCGGCTGATGGCGGCATCGGGCGATGCGATCGGCGATGTGCCGCGCATGAATGACCGCATTGCCGGATTGTTCAGGCTGATCGGGGCTTAATCGATGTCTTCGTAAGAGACTTTTTTGCCCGTTTTCTCTTCGTTGAGTTTCTGGGCGAGGCAGGATTGCATGATTTCATCAAGGTCGCCATCCAGCACGCCGCCGGTGTCGGAGGTCTGGAAACCGGTGCGCAAGTCCTTCACCATCTGATATGGCTGCAAAACGTAGGAACGAATTTGGTGGCCGAAGGCGATGTCGGTTTTGGCGTCTTCGCGGACCTGTTTTTCGGCGTCGCGCATCATCACTTCGCGCTCGTACATTTTCGCTTTCAGCATTTTCATCGCGGCGGCGCGGTTTTTGTGCTGGGAGCGTTCATTCTGGCACGCGACCACGATGCCGGTCGGGATATGCGTCAGGCGGATGGCGGATTCAGTTTTGTTGACGTGCTGGCCGCCCGCGCCGCCGGAGCGGTAGGTGTCGACGCGCAAATCTTTATCTTCGATTTTAATGTCGATTTCGTCATCGACGACGGGCGTGACGGCGACAGAGCAAAAGCTGGTATGGCGGCGCGCGCTTGAATCGTAGGGCGAGATGCGGACAAGGCGATGCACGCCGGATTCCGATTTCAGCCAGCCGAAGGCCGCTTCGCCGGTGATTTCCAGCGTCGCGGATTTCACGCCCGCAACCTCGCCGTCCTGAATGTCCATCATTGCGGCTTTGAGGCCGCGTTTGTCGGCCCAGCGCGTATACATGCGCAGCACGATGCCGGCCCAGTCCTGCGCTTCGGTGCCGCCCGCGCCTGCGTTGATTTGCAAATACGCGTCGTTGCCGTCCAGCTCGCCGGACAGCAGGCTGTCCATTTCGCGCTTGGCGACATCGTTCTTGATCGCGTAGAGGGATTTTTCGGCTTCGGCGACCAGTGCGGCATCGCCTTCCATCTCCGCCAGCTCGATCATTTCCAGCTGGTCGTTGAGGTTGGTTTCGATCGCGCGCACGGCGGTGATCTGTGTCTCCAGCCTTGTGCGCTCGCGCAATATCTTTTGCGCCCGGTCCTGGTTGGTCCAGAGTTCCGGGTCTTCCGCAAGCGCGTTCAGTTCATTGAGACGGTGGACGGAGCGATCCCAGTCAAAGATGCCTCCTCAGCAGGTCGAGGGACGCCTTGATCTCCCCTACTGCTGTGGTGACTTCGTTTTTCATTACGCGGCCGCCTTGATTTCCACGGGGCCTTCGCCGAAATGCGACAGCATCTCGGTGATGAAGCCGGAAACATCGGCGCCTTCGCCGGTCATCAGCGCGTTGTGCACATGGACGGTTTCGTCAGCCCATTGCGCGCCCGCCGCCACCATCGCATCCTTCACGGATGCGGGGCCTGCGACGTTCCAGCCGGAAGCGAGGCTGATTTTCGCCAGCAGCTCGACCGCGTTGCCGATGAATGCCATCGGTTTGCCGGCCATGATGAAGCTGGTGATGATGCGTTCCGCATGTGCGTTGGTGGAGAGTTTCTGGACGCAGCGCGTGCCGGACAGAACCATCAGGCAATCGAAATCCGCGCCGAGCGTCTGGCTGATTTGCAGGTCCACGGGGAAGTAGAGGCCCCATGCATTGTCGTTCCAGCTGTTCACGAGTCCGGGTTCGGTGCCGACCGTTTTCACGGTTGCGCCGGTCTTGGTCATTTCGCGCATGACAACAGACATTACCGATTCATCGACGCCGTTGGCGACGAGGATCATGACTTTTTTACCGTTCAGCTGTGACAATATATGTCTCCCTTTGTTATTGATTTTTATGGAGATTCGGGAACTTCAGCCCCCGCGCGGAATTGCTCCGCTGTATCTAGATAGGCCGCACTCTATGATTTTCATAGGTCGGGAGTCAAGGTATTTCTGAAACGGGTGTTAACCGCTCTGCCCTCGGTCACGCCCCGTTTTTAAACGCCGAGGAAGGTTTCATCACGACTGCAGGCTTCAGCTGGTCGCCCAGCACTTTTTCGCGCAACTCGATGACTTTCGAATACGGTATTTGCTGGCTGTCGGGTGGCGTGAACCACTCGAAAGTATGGCCCGCCGCCATCGGCACGCGCTTTTCGACCGAAAGCTTTTCGGAAGCTTCATTGAACACGCCGCGCAGCACACGGGGCACGCTCACGACATAAGTATCGCCAAATTTGCTATACGAAGCTGCATCTATACCGTATTCACTGTCGTACCGCCCGGGCGCGCCGCCAAGGTTTTCACGCAGATGATCGGGGTTCGCCAGCACAGTTTCCGCACCTGTCAGGCGTTTGGCGAAAAGATCAAAGCCCAATTCGTACAACGGCACGTCATTCACGCGGTTATGCAGCGCCAGTCCCTCTGGCGTATCCTTGCGGGCTTCGTAATAGAAATTGTCCTTGCCTTTATAAGGGCGGTTTTCAACATAGTTGAGAAGCGGGTTTTCCGTCGGCTGGTCAAAGATGAATACCACGGCACGATCGCCCGGTATCACATCCGCCGCGCCCATATCACGCGCGAGGTCCTGCAGGATTTCCTTGGCGTGCTCCTTGTCCCAGATGTACTGTTCGACAATCGCAAGTGTGCGGCCACCAGCGATAAAATGGACATGGTCGTCTGAATATTCTGATCCGAATCCCATCACGCGTACTCCTAAATTGTGCAGAAACCCGGTATCGGATTTCTTGCGTTTTTTCAGGGCCAGTCGTGTTTTGCAAGTCGTGCTGCGAGCGACGCGGGAAACTCGTGAGCCTTAAACGAAAACCGCGCCGCCAGAGGATGCACTCGGCATGGTTGATACTCTATTCCGCCTTCGCAATTATGTCAATAATTAAGCATAAATATCGCTTATATTCAATTACTTAATCAATAACCGCCTGCTGTACCTGCACCGCCGCGCCATCTTGCCGCTCCACCAGTTTCACGCTGCCATCGCCGACCGCGAACACATAGCGCGTGCAGTTGGGGATGGGGTTGGCGTGGTGGTCTTGCCAGAAGGCCGTCATTGTTTCGGGGGTGACGGTGTCGAAATTTCCCTGCAGGGCGTGGAGGACGCCACGGGTGAAGTGGCCGTGGCTGAAGGCGGCGGTGATGCCGGTGGTGGTTCCCATGCGCCCGATAAATGCGCGGCAGCGGGCGGCGAAGGTCGCGAAGCTTTCGCCGTCGCCGTCGGCAAAATGCGGGTCGAGGCGTTTCCAGTAGTCGTCGATAAAGGGGCGGCGGTCGAACGTCGTCGTGCCGGCATATTTATCGGCCGACATATAGGTGAATTCGTGGATGTCCCATTCCTCCACCGGCACGCCCGTAAAACGCTCCAGCAGCGGCGACGCCGTCTGCGTGGTGCGGATATAGCGCGAGGTGATGATGCGGTGCGGCTGTTCGGGGAAGCTGGCGGCGTTCGCCCGCGCGCCCTGCCACCCGCGCTCGGTCAGCGTGGTGGACGCGGCATCGATTGTCTTTTCGCCCGCGTTCGATGCGCTTTCGCCGTGGCGGATGAGGTAGAAAATCCCGCCCATGGTTTAGGTCGGCACAAGGAAGGTCACGACGGTCTCGTTCAGGATGGGATGGATGCCCGACAGGATTGCGATGGTGACCCAGTGTGAATCGGTGCCCGTGCCATCCATATCGACCTGCACGCTCGAACCGCTGAGACGCAGGAAATCATTGATGTCATCGGTGCCGGGGGTATAGCCGGTCAGCACATCCGCCACGTCGATCACGTCGCCCTGCGACAGGCTGTAATCGCGCACGACATCGACCTCGAACAGCGCAGATCCGTCGAAATGGAAATAATCCGCGCCGTCGCCGCCATACAGCGTGTCGAGGCCCACACCGCCCGACAGCGTATCGTCGCCCAACTCGCCATACAAAATGTCGTTGCCGAACCCGCCGCTGATCGTGTCGTCGCCGTCGCGCCCGTAGAGGCGGTTGGCCGCCTGATTGCCGATAATTTCATTGTCGAGCGCGTTGCCTGTGCCGATGGTGGCCAGCGTGCCGATGAAGGTCAGCTTTTCAACGTCATGACCCAGCGTATAGCTGACGCTGGAAATGACCGTATCGGTGCCGCCCCCGATATCCTCGATCACCACATCGCCCACGGAATCGACCATATAGGTGTCATTGCCGAGACCGCCCGCCATCGTGTCGCTGCCCTTGCCGCCGTCGAGGATATTGTTGCCGTCGCCGCCGGTCAGGATATTGCGCAGGGTATTGCCGGTCGCGTTATTATCGCCGATGCCCAGCAGCGTGAGGTTTTCGATGTTGAGCCCCAGCGTATAGGAAACATCGGTCGCGAAAACGGTATCGATACCACTGGTATCGGTCACGCGGTCATTGACGTTATCGACCATGAACACGTCGTTGCCGCCGCCGCCCATCATCACATCGGCACCCGTGCCGCCATCGAGGGTGTTTGCAGCGCTGTTGCCGGTCAGCGTATTTTCGAGCGTATTGCCCGTGCCGTTCACCGCCGCCGTGCCGGTCAGCACGAGGATTTCAACATTCGCCGCCAGCACATGATCGAATGCCGTGCGGACGGTATCCCTGCCCTGCCCGCCGAGTTCGCTGACCGTCGCGCCCGAACCATCGACGATATAGGTATCGTCGCCGAGCCCGCCGATCAGCGTATCCGCGCCGCCCCGGCCATCAAGCGTATTTTTGCCGCTGTTGCCGGTCAGGATGTTGACGCCCGCATCGCCGGTAGCGTTGAAATTGCCCGTGCCGGTCAGGATGATGTTTTCCATCCCCGCCAGCAGCGTATAGGTCGCACCTACAATCACGGTGTCGTTGCCGCCCGCATCGATGATCACATCACCCGCGGTGATGCCGTAGGTATCGTTGCCAAGCCCGCCATCCAGCGTGTTTTTCGCGCTGTTGCCGATCAGGGTGTTGTCGTTGCCGTCACCGGTCGCGTTCAGCAGCGCCGTGCCGGTCAGCGTGATGTTCTCGATCCCCGCCCAGCCGAAATTGGTGGTGCTGGCCGAAAACGCCACAACGGCGGTATCGTTGCCAAGCCCGCCATCCACATTGTCATTCGCATCGGCATAGATGACGTCGTCGCCGCCGTTGCCCTGCAGGTCGTTTGCGCCCGCAGTGCCGATGACGGTGTTGGCCGCCCCGTTCCCATAGCCGATCACGGCAGTACCGGTCAGCGTCAGGTTATTGGCGTTGGTTGTGTTGACCGTCAAATCCCAATCGACCGACGACGACACAGTGCCCGTGCCATCGACAACGTCGTTCACGTTATCAACGATAAACAGGTCGTTTCCGCCAAGCCCGATCAGCGTATCCACGCCCGCGCCGCCATTCAGCGTATTGTTGCCGATTGTGCCCGTGATTGTATTGTCGAGCGCGTTTCCCGTGCCGTTGATATTGCCGGTGCCCAGCAGCTCAAGGTTTTCCAGCTGCGCGCCCAGCGTATAATTGACGGTCGCGCGCACGGTGTCCGTGCCTTCGCCTGCCTGTTCGATCACGGTTTTTCCGGTCGACGCATTGATGATATAAATATCATCGCCGTCATTGCCGATCAGCGTATCGTTGCCGCCCGCGCCGCCATCGAGCGTATCGTTGCCACCCCCGCCGGTCAGCGTGTTCGACCCCTTGTTGCCGGTGATCACATTGTCGCCCGCGCCGCCCGTGCCGTTCAATGCGGCGGCGCCGGTAAGCGTCAGCCCCTCCAGCTCGTCGCCGTAAAGACCGATGTTATAGCTGACGGAGGATATGACGGTATCAAAACCCTCGCCCGCGTTTTCGCTGATCTGGTCGGTGGCCTGGTCGACGTAATAGGTGTCGTTGCCGTCGCCGCCGATCATCAGGTCGATGCCCTTGCCGCCGTCGATGGTGTCGTTGCCGTCGCGCCCGTCAAGCGTATTGCCCGCCGTATTTCCGGTCAGGACGTTGTCGCCGTTCGTGCCATAGCCGTCGATGGCGGCGATGCCGGTCAGCGTCAGGTTTTCAACGCCGATGGTGTTCAGGTCGAGGTCGAAGGTAAGACTGGCGCGCACGGTATCGGTGCCCGAACTGTCGTTCACGGTGTCGCCGTTATTATCGACGACATAGGTATCGTTGCCGTCGCCGCCCTGCAGCACATCCGCCCCCGCGCCGCCATCCAGCGTGTTCGCCTGCGCGTTGCCGACCAGCGTGTTGTCAAGCGCATTGCCCGTCGCATTGATGACCGACCCGCCCTGCAGCGACAGGATCTCGATATCCGCGTTGGCATCCAGCGCATAGGACACGAAGCTGCGGACCTCGTCGGTGCCCTGCCCCGCTAATTCGGTGATGTGGTCGTTCTTGTTATCGACGATATACACGTCGTCGCCAAAGCCGCCTGTCATGTTGTCGATGCCGAAACCGCCATCCAGCGTGTCGCTGCCATCCATGCCATAGAGGCGGTTCGCGCCGCTATTGCCGATAATTGTATTGTCCAGCAGGTTGCCCGTGCCGCTGATGCCGCCGATGCCGGTCAGGGTCAGGTTTTCAACGTCGGCGGACAGGGTATAGGTGACGGAGGATTCAACCGTGTCGGTGCCTTCGCCGCCCAGTTCGATGACGCGGTCCATTACGTTGTCGACTACGTAGATATCATCGCCCGCGCCGCCCGTCATGGTATCGACGCCCGCGCCGCCATCAAGGCGGTTATTGCCGCTGCCGCCGACAAGCGTATCAAGCCCGATGCCGCCCAGCAGGATGTCGTCGCCGATGCCCGCGTTCAAAACGTCGTTGCCGGCGCCGCCATCCAGGATGTCGTCGCCATCAAGGCCGTTCAGCGTGTCGTTGCCGTTGTATCCCTTGACCGTGTCATTGACGTTGGTGCCGTCGAGAGTGTCCGCGCCGTTGCCGCCTTCGACCAATGCCATGCTATATCCCCAAATTCAGAAAAACCCTTTTATAAAGTTAGTCTGAAAGCGGGTAAAAAACACCGGAAATCTGTGATTTCGGCGGTTTCCGGAAAATTATTTGGGCGGCAGGTTGCGGATCAGGCCGCGCCCCAGCCCCAGTACGGTGATACGACGGAAAAAGGCCAGCACCGGATAGATCATTTTCGCGCGCCTGGGCGACCGGAAGGCCGCCGCCGCCATACGGTTGATAAAGCCCGAAGATGTCGCCAGCACCGACAGGAGGGTGATAGCGGCATCCGCGTAATAATCCTGCCCGCCATAGGTGACCAGCATCCCGTGGTCGAGGTCGAACCCCTTGGCGGTCGCGGCATCACGGTCGGCGGAATTTTCGCGGGCATTCACCATTTCCACGCGCAAATTTTCCCGCAGGCGCAACAGGCGCACATAGCGGGTGCAGAACGGGCAGTCGCCGTCATACAGGATGCGGATGGTCTCCATTAATTCGCCGTCCTTTCCGGCTCGCACAGATCATACACGGTTTCGGTCATGGTGGTGGAGGTGAAACCCTGCGGCTCGCGCACGCGCAATTTCGTCTGCCCCGGCTTTTTCAGGTGCGGGCAGAACCCCTTCAACCCTTCAATATAGGGCACGTTGCCGGGGGAAAAATTGCAGCCGGAGACATTGAACAGGCGGTAGGTGATGTCGGAGGCCTCTAAACTGCCATCCTCCGCCGCCAGCGTCGCCAGCGTTTCGGGCAGGAAGGTGAAATCCTCGCCCTTGGCAAATTCCACCTGCGCCAGCGGCACGCAGCCGCAATAAAGCTGGAATGTGGGGTGCGGGCCCATCTGTTTCAAAAACCCCAGCGCGGGCAGCACGATAAACAGCAAGGTTGCGGCGATGTTCAGCGGTGGCTTGAACGGCAATGTGCGGCGGTTGCCGATGAACAGGAAGATGACCAGCGCGTCCATATACACATTCGCGGGCCAGACAGGCAGCGCCTGGTTATGCCCCAATGGGCCAATCGCCAGCAGCACGACCACCAGCATCCCGAATGCCAGTATCTGCGCCAGCCACCGCCATGGCGGCAGCAACAGCAGCACGCCCACCGCCGCCTCGAGGAACGGCACGGCGAAACCGATCACCTTCGCGGCCTCGGGGAACGGGAAGAACGGCGCGACGAACCAGGGGAACACCTGCGTGATAAAAATGGCATTGAGCTTGTAAACGCCCGCCCAGATGTAAACGCCCGCCAGCATGAAACGCACGGGATCGAGGTGCTTGTCCGTCACCCGCTTCGGCACTGCCGCCGCGATCAGCAGCGCAAAGACATACATATAAAGGTAAAACTGTCCCCGCAGCTGGTCTTGCAAAACGAAATAGACAAAGGCGGGCGCAACCACCGCGCCCCACCGCCGCTGGGACGGAAACACGCAGAGCATCCCGCACACCGCAAGGATCAGACCATACAGGAAGATATTGGCAGCCGCAGGCAACCCCGCCATCATCGGCGCAGGCGCATACAGCCGCCCCTCCATGAACCACAGGTCATGCGTCAGCAGCAGCGATACAAAAACGCAAAACGCCGTCAGCCGCACCACGACATTCAACAGCCATTCGGGATCGGCCACCAGCGCAAGAAGATGCCGCGACAGCGCGCGGATTTCATCCGGCGCGCGTGACTGTATCCATTTTTCGAGGCGATGCGCGATGCTGGTCATATTATGAATATTCCCGTACCGCAAAGGTTTGGAGCGGGCGACGGGATTTGAACCCGCGACTTTTTGCTTGGGAAGCAAATGCTCTACCACTGAGCTACACCCGCATTCCCGCATATATAAAGCATATTTTGCGTGTTCCACAAGGGGCTGGTATTTATGTGAACTAAAGAATCCCCTTTTGTGTCCTGAAAACCTCTTTACAAACATGCCTTTAACACGATAAGTAGAATAACTCGGACAAGGCATCCATTTGAAATCAAAACAAAAGTGGTGCGTTTCGCCGGCGGAAAAATTTTATACTTTAATGGAGTAGTTCTTATGAAGATGCTTACCAGGCTTTGCGCCCTTTCTTTGGTGCTTGTCGTTGCCGCCTGCACAGGCGCCAGCAGCAACTCGACCGTTCAAGCGCTGAACAAGGCGGAAGCGACGGGTTCGCCCTTCACGAAACGCCTCGCGGCTGAATACCGCGACTACGCAAACGGCCGCCAGCACAAGGCGCTCGATTACGCTGATGCCATCCACTTCGCACGCAAAGGCCTCGCGGCTGCAAGCGGCGTGGTCGTAATGCCCGAAACCCTCGACGACTGGGATCTGTCGGACAAGAACATCATTGAAATGAGCAAAGGCCGCGCCGACCTGGTTGACGCCCTTGAAAACGGCGGCCGCGAGCTGGCTTCCGACAAGGCAGCCGTTGCACAGGCCCGCTTTGACTGCTGGGCTGAACAACAAGAAGAAGATTGGAACCGCGACGTTCCCTGCAAAGCTGCTTTCTGGGCTGCTTTGAAGGACCTGCAATCGGTTATCGCCGTGCAGCCTGAACCCGCCCCGATCGTCGCAGCCGAAGAGCCGGGCGCACCCACCCCCGTTGAACAAGCCATGTTCATCGTGTTCTTCGATTGGGACAAGCACAACATCTCGGCCGGCGCAAACGACGTGCTGGACGCTGTTGCGCAGGAAATCAAGAACCGCAAAGACGTGCACGGCCTGACCATCATTGGCCACACGGACAGCTCGGGTACGACCAAGTACAACAACCGCCTGTCGTCGCAGCGTGCGAATGCAGTGCGTGACGGCCTTGTTTCCCGCGGCATCCCCGCGGACATGGTCCGCGTCGAATCCCGCGGCGAAAGCGACCTGCTCGTGAAAACGGCAGACAACGTCCGCGAGCCGGCAAACCGCCGCGCGCAGATTACCCTCGAGTAATCTTCGCGATAGCGAACCGAATAAAGGAAACCGGCCGGGCAACTGGCCGGTTTCTTTTTTACCCCCTCTCCTGCCCTTGCGGGAGAGGGTAGGGGTGAGGGTGCGTCGCGATGAACAGTTAGAAGCCAACCATAACGATAAAACCTATTGTCCCACCCTCACCCAGCCCTCTCCCGCAAGGGCAGGAGAGGGGAAGCTATTCGCGCTTATCCCTCCCCGTTTCCTTTTGGCTTTTTCCCTGAACAGGCGTATATTTTCCGCATGTACACAACCACAACCAGCGATGTCACGGTATCGGTCGTACCCGCCTATCTCGACCATGAATCCCAGCCGGAGAGCAATATCTGGGTCTGGTCATACACCGTGCGCATTCAAAACAACGGCACCGAAACGGTGCAGCTGCGCACGCGCCACTGGAAGATCACCGATGCCTATGGCCGTACGCAGGAAGTAAACGGCCCCGGCGTTGTGGGCGAACAGCCCGTCCTGCAACCGGGCCAAAGTTTCGAATACACCAGCGGCACGCCGCTCTCCACGCCGTCCGGCATCATGCAGGGCAGCTATTCGATGGAGGCGACCGGCGGACGCCTGTTCGATGTTGCGATCCCCGCCTTCTCGCTCGACAGCCCGGGCGGCAGGCGGCAGGTCAACTAATGAATCTCCGTCCCGTCTTTTACGTCAACGGCATCCTGCTCCTCGTCCTCGCGGCGGCAATGATGGCACCCATCATGGTCGACCTGTCCGACAGCAGCAGCGACTGGCAGGTTTTCGCCAGCGCGCAGGTGGTGACGACGTTTATCGGCCTTGCGCTGGTGCTGGCCAACCGGCAGGACGGGTTCAAGATTTCGGTGCGCGAAACATTCCTGCTCACCACCTTCGGCTGGGTGTTCATGGCGACCTTCGGCGCCCTGCCCTTCGTTTTCTCGCAGGCTGAAATGAATTTCACCGGCGGGTTTTTCGAAGCGATGTCGGCGATTACCACGACAGGCTCGACCGCCATCACCGGCCTCGACCTGCTGCCGCGCGGGATTATTTTGTGGCGCTTTATGCTGCTGTGGATCGGCGGTATCGGGTTC
>JBBRVE010000069.1:0-16403 GCA_038247245.1 Bdellovibrionales bacterium
GATGCTGCGGATGTTGTCTTCCACGTTCAACCCGCGGAAGATGGATGATTCCTGCGGCAGGTAACCGATGCCCATGCGCGCGCGGCGGTACATGGGCAGGCGCGTGATGTCCTTGCCGTCCAGCTTGATGCTGCCGCTGTCGGCGTCGATCAATCCGGTCACGATATAAAAACAGGTGGTCTTGCCAGCGCCGTTGGGGCCCAGCAGCCCGACAGCCTCGCCGCGCTTTACCGTCAGCGATACATCGCGCAAAACGGGGCGGCGTTTATAACGCTTCATCAGGTGTTCGACGACCAGCCCCGAAGCGCTCGATACCGGCGTGAGCTCGGGTTTTTTGTCTGTGTGCGGTTTGGTGGTCATGGTGTTTTCTTCTTCGGATAAAACAGGACCTTCACGCGGCCATCGCCGCCCTCGGCGAACAGCTGGCTGACACCTGTTTTCAGGTCAATCACGGCGCGGGTGCCCTCCAGCCAGTTATCGCCCTGCAACACGCGGATCTTGCCGGTCAGCGTCGCTTTGCCCCCGACCACGTCGTAAATGCCGCGCGTGCCGGTGATGGTTTCCTTCAACGTCTTGATCGATACGCTGCCCTCGGCGGTGATTTTTTGCAGCGCCAGCTTGCCGGTCGCGCCTTTATAGAAATAGGCGGTCATCACGTTGGCGCGCATGGTATCGGTGCCGCGCACGGCGACAGCGTCGCCGATCGCCGTCATCTTGTTCTGCAGGCCGAAGAATTCGATCTTGTGCTTGGCGCTCAACCGCTCGGTCGGCGTTTCGATGCGCAGGTCGCCGCCCGTCAGCTGTGCCGAACTGTCGGCGATGGTATAGACCGCACTGTCGCCATAGGCCGCATAGGGTGGCGACTGTATGATCACATGCCCGTCGGCGTTCAGCGTGCTGATGTCGCCTGCGTTTTTGTCATCCGTATAATGCGCGGTCAAAAGGTCGCTGGAAATCTGGAACGCGCCCTGTTTCGCCAGCGCGTTTTCGCGCGCGGTATATGTTTTCTGCTTGCGGTTCCATTCCAGCGAATGCTTCGCCGAAATTTCAACGGGCGCATTGCTGTCCGATACCGGCAGCTGCGCAACGGCGGCAGACGACAGCAGCACAAACGCCGCGATCAGGAAAATTTGTTTCATCCACGCCCCTTTTTCGGCAGCTTCGCGGCTGACGGCTGCAACGTCAGGAAAGCGGGGCCGCCGAACACGACCAGATCGCCTTCGTCCGAAACATCCATGTTCTGCGCCTGCAGTTCACCGGCGGGGCCTTGCGCGCGCACAGGGTTCTGCGTCACGGCATGGCGCGTTGCCACATCGACCGCTACATCCTGCAGGTGCATTTCATAGCCGCTGTCGTGGGACAGCGTCACGCCGCCGCTCAGCGACAATTTTTGTAATTTGTTATCGTAGTCGCCCTTTTCGGCATGCACGGTGATCCATGTGCCGCCGTCCAGCATCAGGTCGGCGCGGGGCTTTTCAAGGCTCACCGCTTCGCCGGATACCATGCTGCGTACGGCTTTATCGGCGGTCAGTGTGTATTTGCGGCCCTTGGCATCCATGCCCTCATACCGCGCCTTCACCAGCGCGATCTGGCCGGGCGTGGTCTTTTCCTTGGTCGGCAGTTCGGTCAGCTGGATCTGGCGCGGATCCTGCGACAAACGCGTGACGACAAGGGCGATCAGCGCCAGCGCCACCAGCGGCAGCGTGACTTTCGAAATGCGCACGAACCAGCTATAGCCGCCGCCACGCGCGGCAAGGCGGCCAGAATTCGCGCTGCGGGATTTGGGTTTTTTAGGCAAAACCTGCTCTCAGGCAATCATGGAGGTGCAGCAAACCGACCGGCTTGCCGGCATCGTCAACCACGACCAGCGCCGTGATCTTGCGGAAGGTATTTTTCAGGTCGTTCATCACGGCCATCGCTTCGGCGACCAGCATGTCGGGGCCGGTGACCTTGGGGGATGTCGTCATGATGTCTTTCGCCTGTTTGTCCATCAGGTCGTGGCTCAGATGGCGGCGGATATCGCCGTCCGTGATCAGGCCGGCCATCGTGCCGTCGGTGTTCACCAGCGCAACGCAGCCAAAGCCTTTTGCGCTGATGGTCGGGATCACGTCGCGCACCAGTGCGGTTTCGGATGCGACAGGCAGGGCGTCGCCGGTATGCATGATTTCCGATACCTTCATCAATTGTTGGCCCAGTTTTCCGCCGGGGTGGAAAATCTTGAAATCTTTCGCGCTGAACCCCTTGCGCTCCAAAAGTGTGATCGCCAGCGCATCGCCCAGCGCCATCGTCATGGTGGTCGATGTGGTGGGTGCAAGGCCGTTCGGGCAGGCTTCGGGGCAGGGAGGTAGCAGCAGCACCACATCCGATTTCTGGCCCAGCGTCGATTCAGGGCGGCTGGTGACGCCGATCAGGGGGATGGCGAAACGGCGCGTGTATTCGATGAGGTCGAGGAGTTCTTTCGCCTCGCCGGAATTCGACATCGCCAATACCACGTCGCCGCGCACGATCATGCCCATGTCGCCATGGCTGGTTTCGGCGGGGTGGACGAAGAAAGCGGGCGTGCCGGTCGATGACATGGTGGCGGCAATCTTGCGCGCCACATGGCCGCTCTTGCCCATGCCGGTCACGATCACGCGGCCTTCGGCGGCGGACATGATTTCAATCGCCTGGTCGAAACTGTCGTTCAGGAATGCCGCCAGCTCCAGCAGCGCCTCGCCCTCGGTCTTCAGCACGCGGCGGCCGGTTTCAACGGTCTCGGCGACGGCTGTCTGGGCGCGGGCGGTTTCGGGCAATTTGGCGATTTTCATGGCGTACTCGCTGGTTGGTGGTCGGCTTAAAAACTATATGTTTTGAAGCGGCCTTATCATGCGTGGTGCAGCGCAAAATATCTATCAAATTTATGTTGTTATGTCAATTCATTCAAGTAATTTACATAACAAATAATCAGGGTTAATCCCGCATTGTTAATGCGTGAAAATATCCTCTTCCGCCCAGCCTGCCATGTCCAGCAGCGCGCGGTGGGGCAGGAAGCCGAAGCAGGCCTGCGCCAGCTCCATCCGGCCCTCGCGCAGCAGCGATTCGTCTAGAATGGCGCGGATGCGGTGCAGGTGCAGCACATCGGTTGCGGCATATTCGATCTGTTCGGGGCTGAGTGTGGCGGCGCCCCAGTCGGTCGTCTGCTGCTGCTTGTCGATATCGACAAGCAGCAAATCCTTCACCAGGTTTTTCAGGCTGTGATGGCCTGTATAGGTGCGCGCGATGCGCGATGCGACCTTGGTGCAATAAACAGGCGCGGTCAGCACATTCAGGTATGTGTGCATCACGCCGATGTCGAAACGCGCGAAATGGAACAGCTTGGTCACCTTGGGGTCGCCCAGCAGTTTTTTCAGGTTCGGCGCGTCGTATTTGGCGGTGCTGAATTTCACAAGATGCACATTGCCGTCGCCTGATGACATCTGCACAAGGCACAGCCGGTCGCGCATGGGGCGCAGGCCGAGGGTTTCTGTGTCGATTGCAACGACAGGCCCCAGATCGAGACCCGCTGGCAAATCGCCCTCATGGAGTGTTACATTCATTTTGTTGCCTGTTTTTATTGGTAATTTGTTCAAAAAACTATATCAGGAGCGCGTCAGATGTCCAGAGGCCTGAAACTGCTGATTGCCCTGTTTTTCATGCGGCGCAAGGGCGGCCGCCGGCTGATCCTGCTGATGCTGGCGTTGGTGGGCTGGGCGGCGGTCAGCGGTTATTACACCTGCGCGCTGCCGGGCCGTCCCGCGCAGCTGCATTGCGCGGTCATCCGTAACACAGGCTACGCCCATATGACGCGCGGCATGAACATGGACACGATTGCCGCCTTAAAGAAAGAAGCAAAGCCCGAAGACCTGCCGCACCTGAAGGCCATGCTGCTGGGCAAGGACAGGATCGCCGCGATGACCGCCGCCGAAGTGCTGAAAGATATGGGAAGCCCCGGCAAGACCGCGCTTGCCGAGGCAAATCTTGAGACCAAACGGGCGGGTGATGCGTCACGCGCGCACCTGATTGCCGAATATGGCGGGCTAGACGATAAATGAATGACGAAAACCGCTATCTCGCGCTGGACGCCATCCGCGGTGTTGCGGCATTGATCGTGGTGTTGGGTCATTGCTACGGCGTGCTGCCGGCCATGCTGAAAGAGTCTTTTGCGATTTTAAAAAGTCCGCCGTTCCTGCTGCTGACCAACGGTCGCGCAGCGGTGATGGTGTTTTTTGTGCTCAGCGGTTTCGTGCTCGCGCTGCCGTATTGGCGGGGGCAAGCGCCGACCTATCCGTCATTCGTGCTGCGACGTATCTGCCGGATTTATATTCCCTTCGCAGCGGCAATCGCGCTTGCCGCGCTTGCTTTTTCACTCACGCCGCATGGCATTGCGGGGACGGCGGATTGGGCGGAGCGCATCTGGGGTGGCAGGTCGTTGTCGGCGGACGGGCTTGCGGGGCATTTTGCGATGACGGGCATCTGGGATCATATCTTCCTTGATTCACCCGCGTGGTCGCTGGTGCATGAAATGCGTATCTCGCTGCTGTTTCCGCTACTTGTGCTATGTTGCCGCTCCACCATCGGCGGCCTGTGCTTCGCCGTTGCTACTTTTCTGGCGGGGATGTATCTGGCTGCAAATTATGGCGCTTTCCGCGATTATCCGATCACGACCGACAGTTTCGCAGGCACACTCGCCGCGACGGTTGCGATCATGCCCGCATTCATTTTCGGTATCCTGCTGGCGCGGCATCGCGATGCTGTGACGGCGCGCTTGCTGCGGTTGACGGTTTCGGCGCGTGCCTGCCTGTGGGTCGTCTGCATCGCGTCTTTCTGCGTGATCGATTCGTTCCGTTACGCGCCGCTCATGATGATGGGTGCGACCATGCTGCTGGCATTGACGCTATCCTCGGCAACCGCGAAACACGCGCTTTTGAATCCGGCGCTGCAATGGCTGGGCAAGGTGTCGTACAGCCTTTACCTTGTGCATGTGCCGGTTCTTTTCACGGTCATCCTTGCGGGGCGCGGCATGGCGGGTTACGGCACGCTGGTCTGCATTTCGCTTGTATTGTCACTGGTTGCGGCGGCGTTACTGCACATGCTGGTGGAAAAACCCGCGCTCGCGCTCAGCCGCCGGATCGCCGGCCGAAAATAGCCCTGAACGGCTGCACGCACATCCCCCAGATGGATGTATAGGGGCGGTCATGCTCTTCGCTGCCAAGGCCGAAGGTAACGTATTCGCGCCCCTCCGGCACATACAGCGACCCGAATATCCAGTCCCATACCGTCAGCAATGATGCGTAATTCTTGTCGAAATGGCGGGGGTTGGTGCTGTGATGGATCTGGTGCTGCGCGGGGCTCAGCACGACATGTTCAATCGTGGGTCCAAAGGACAGCCAGATATGGCTATGCCGCAAATTCGCGCCGATGATGTTGCCAATCACGATCCCCGCATTCACGCCCCCCACCAGCACCATGCTCCACGCACCCGGGTACAAATACACAAACACGAATGCGGTGAGGCCAAGGCCGATCGCCCTGAAAACCGTGTTCTGCCAGAAATCCACGGGATGCATGCGGTACAGCGTCAGCGGCGTCATCACCTGCGCCGAATGATGCACTTTGTGGAATTCCCACAGAAACGGAATCTGGTGCGACAGGCGGTGGCTGATGTAATAAAACAGGTCGGATGCCAAAAGCGCGGCGATTGTATAAAGCACAACGGCGGCAGCGCCGGGCGCGGGCTGTTGTTCCAGGCCGGACAGCGCGTTCCCCGTTTCGCGCGCATAGGCGATGATCACGCCGGGGTTCAGCACCGTGTAGCGTTAGACAACAGCAATGAAAACGATATTGACCAATGCCATCAGGCAGTCATTCACCGATGACCGGTGCGTCCATATCTCGACGGGGAAAAGGTAGCGGAAAATGCCGATGCGCGATTCCGCAGGTTCGCGGAAATACACGAACGCGCCGATCAGGTAGCCGCACAGCATGTACGGCCAATAGGTGCGCTCGGCAGGGCTTTTCATGTAGAGGAAGAGGGTGGCGGCAAAAAGCGCCAGAACGGCAAGTTGACGGAAGACAATCTTCCAGCCTTCAGGGGGCGGGGTCGTTCCAGTCGGCATCCGGCTTTTTGTCCTGCCCCCCCGGATAAACCTCGGGGGGGGTAAATGGTGCCCAAAATAAGACTCGAACTTACACGGGTGTAACCCCACAGGTACCTGAAACCTGCGCGTCTACCAATTCCGCCATTTGGGCACGGGTGCTTGGTGGGATGAGTAATAATGGAAGTGCGGGGGGTTTGTCAAATGTTATCAAGGAATAGGGAAAAACTCAGCTTTTTGCCGCCTTTTTGATTGGTGTTCCTGCGGGGATGACCCTAAAATTACGGCCAAGGGTAACAAGGGGACAGTGCCGCCATGGAAATTCTGGTCATCGACCGCGAATCTCTCACCAACCAGCTGATCGCGCACAAGCTGGAGGCCAAGGGCCATAAAGTGGTGACGGAGGAGAATAAAAACGCGGCGTTCGAGCTGTTGAAAAACGGCAAATTCGACTGCGTGATGGTCGACCCCGCGCCCCTGTCGGAGGCACGCCCCGTGGTGATCGGCGTCTGGAAAAATATCCGCACCGCCCTAAAGCCCTATCTGCTGCTGCTGTCGAAAACCGCGACGACCGAAGATGCGATCACGGCCGGCACAAACGATGTCATCAATAAGCCTTTGTCGACAGCGGACCTTGAAACCAAGATCGGCAACGCCGAGCGGCTGATGGAGCTCAGCCGCCATCTGGCGCGCGAAGACAATGTCCATTCGACCGGCGGCATGATCGGCAAGGCCGCGTTCAACCAGCTGTTCCTGTCCGCCATCGACCGTTCATTCAGGTATGCCGAACGCAGTCTTGTCGTTTTCATTACGGTGACAAACCATGCGGAACTGGTGGCTGGCAATGCCGAAACCTTTGCCGAAACATCCAAGAAGCTCACCGAAAAAATGACCTTCATGCGCCGCCAGTCCGACGTCATCGGGCGATTGGGCGCGGATTCATTTGCGGTGCTGCTGCAGCGACCCATCTATGAAACGGAACCCGTCGATGCGATCAATCGTTTCTCCGAAGTGCTGACGAAATTCCATGACTCGTTCGAGGACAAATCGAAAGCCCCGAAAATAAACCTGAAACTGATCGAGCTGCCGCAGGGCGCGCAACAAACTGAACGCTTCGTGCCGCCCATGCATAACGCCGTCGACGAAGCTGCCGAGAAATAAACAAAGGAAAAAACCATGGCCGACGCGAAACAGGCGGAAACCCTGCAACTGCTGCAAGATGTGCTGAAAAAAGCCAGGGCAGCTGGCGCGACCGATGCCGATGCCGTGCTGTCGGACAGTGCCTCCGTCTCTGTCACGCGCCGCAACGGCGAACCGGAATCGCTTGTGCGGTCCGAAGAGGCCGAAATCGGCCTGCGCGTGCTGGTGGGCGGCAAACAGGCGATTGTGTCGTCATCCGACCGCTCGCCCGAGGCATTGCAGCAAATGGCGGAGCGCGCGGTCGCCATGGCGCGCATGGTGCCGGAAGATAAATATGCCGGTCTTGCCGATCCGGCAGATATTGCCAAAAGCTTCCCCGACCTCGATCTGTACGACTCAACCGATTTGAGCGTCGAAAGAATGACCGAGATGGCGGATGCCGCCGAAAACGCGGCGCTGGATGTTGACGGCATCACCAATTCTGACGGCGCGGAATGCGGCGTGTCGAAAGAGACATCCTATTACGCGGCGTCCAACGGCTTTGTCGGCGGTTATTCGGCTTCGGGCTTCAGCATGTCGGTGTCCGTGATTGCGGGCGAAGACGCGCACATGGAAACCGATTACGATTTCGATTCCGCTGCGTATTTAAAAGATCTGGCTGATCCTGCATCGATTGGCCGCAATGCGGGCGAACGTGCCGTGAAGGCGCTCAACCCGCGCAAAGGGCCGACCCGAACAATGCCGGTCATTTTCGACCGCCGCACAGCGGGCGGCGTGATCGGGTCATTGGCGGGCGCGATCAGCGGCAGCGCGGTTGCGCGCGGCACGACCTTTCTGAAGGATTCAATGGGTAAGCAGATTTTTCCTGCGAACATTTCCGTTATCGACGATCCGTTCCTGAAGCGCGGCGCACGCTCGCACCCGTTTGATGGCGAAGGCGTCGCCCCGCAAAAACGCAGCATCATCGATAACGGCGTGCTGACCGGCTGGCTGCTGGACACGTCGTCGGCAAAACAGCTGGGCTTAAAAACGACGGGCAATGCCGCGCGCAGCGCATCGTCGCCGCCGTCGCCCCGCGCCGCGAATTTCTACATGCAACCCGGCCAGAAAACGGTCGAAGAACTAATCAAGGATATCGACGAAGGCTTCTTTGTGACGCAGCTGATGGGATCGGGCGCAAACCCTGTGACCGGCGATTACAGCCGTGGCGCGCGCGGGTTCTGGATCGAAAAAGGCCAGATGACCTATCCCGTCGCCGAAATGACAATTGCGGGCAACATCATGCAAATGTGGCTGGACATGGAAGCCGCGAATGACCTGATTTTCAAATACGGCGTCGATACGCCCACGCTGCGCATTGCGAAAATGACGGTTGCGGGTGCGTAACGCCTAGCCTGCGTTTGCGTGCAGGTGGTTGCGCGGGCGGAAGGGGATGACGACGCCCCATTCTTCCTTGCGCGGCACAGGTGCGGGTGCGGGCGCTGCGGGTTTCGGCTGCGCGAACATCGCCTTGAACTGTGGTATCGGGTCGGCTGCTGGTTCGGTAATGTCCTGCTTGTTGAAAACCTGTTCCATCATGCGGATCGAAATGTCCAGCGCGCGGGCGTGGAATACCGACAGGCCCAGTTCAATCACGCCTTTTTGCGGATTATTATAGTCTTCGCCATCCAGTGAGATTTTGGTGACGCGGTAATATCCGGCGCGGGCCGTACGCTCCGCGTACATGTAAAAACTTTCGGTGTAGACGGGGTGCATCTTGCCCGCATCGTCTTCGTAATTTTTCTTGATGTGCTTCATTTCCGCGATCAGGCGTTCGCCCCCCGCTTCAAAACGGATTTCCGCGAAGCCCTCCAGATTTTTTTTCAGGGCATCAAAATAATGCCATTCGATCCGGCCACGCTCCTTCGCCTCGGGCGCGCCCATTTTCTGCAGAAGGTCGTTGATGGCATACAGCATGCGGTTCTCTCCCTGTTCATTTTCAAAATAAGGCAAATTGGTTGAGAAAGCGTTGCGCCTGATTGCCATAACAGGAACGATTGACAGGGGCACGGCCTGCGCCCATGATTGGCTATCTGATTGAAATGCGCGACTTATGGGGCAGCCATGAAGAATCCGCTGAAATCCGCCGGTCAAAAACTCCGCAACTTTGCGCAGAAATTTACGCCGCCGAAAAAATCCGAAACGCCGAAAACCTTCATTGATGGTCTGGGCGACAGCGGCATCATCGGCGGCCTCGCCCTTATCGGCACCGCCGCCTTCATGACCACAGCCCCCAGCACGATGTTATTGGCCGGCGGCGCATTCGTGATAGGCGGCCTGACCGCAAAATTCACAGCATCGCGCATGAAGCCTGCAACGCTCGATGTCACCGCCCCTAAAAAACCGGCTGTGCCCGCACCCTTGGAACCGTCATCGACGCTCGCCACGAAAACCATCGGCCCTGCATTCAAAAATGCGAATGACGACGTTAAAACGGCAGCCGCGGCCAAGCCCGCGCCAAAACCGCGCTTCGCGCCGAAACCTTAAAATTTATTGCCTGATGTCGGGCGGCGCGGATGACCCAGCGCCCAGATTACGCTGCATCAGCACCACATCCAGCCAGCGCCCGAATTTATAGCCGACGTCTTTCAGCAAGCCTGTCTCGACGAAACCGAATTTGCGATGCAATTTCAGCGATCCTGTATTCGCGCTGTCGCCAATCACGGCGACCATCTGCCTCAACCCCAGTTTTTCGCAGCGTTCGATCAGTGCCGCCATCATCAACGACCCCACACCGCTGCCGATATAATCGGGATGCACGTAAATGGAATTTTCGACAGTGAAGCGATAGGCGGGGCGCGGGCGGTAGGGGCCGGCATAGGCATAGCCCGTGATTTTGTCATCCAGTGCCGCCACAATACAGGGAAAACCCTGCTGCGAAACCGCATCCAGACGTTTTGACATTTCTGCCGCGTCCGGCGGCTGCAATTCGAACGAACCTGTGCCGTTCAGCACATGATGCGCATAGATGGCTGCAATCGCGCCGGTATCCTGCGCGGTCGCGTCGCGCAGCTGCAGCATCAGTTCTTGCCTTCCAGCTCGCGGATGACGGCGCGCACCTGTTCCAGCGCCCAGTCGATCTGTTCGCGGGTGATGGTCAGCGGCGGCGCGAAACGGACGACGGTATGGTGCGTGTCTTTCGACAGAATGCCCTTTTCCATCAGCTTTTCGCATACCTTGCGCGCGGTGACTTTGGCGGGGTCGAAATCCATGCCGATCCACAAACCGCGGCCGCGTACGCCGGTCACCAGCGGGCTGTTGATGCCGCGCAGCTGTTCTTGCATATACGCGCCCAGAATGGCGCTGTTCTGCACCATACCTTCTTCTTCCAGCACTTTCAGTGCTTCAAGGCCGACGGCAGCCGCCAGCGGATTGCCGCCGAAGGTCGAACCATGGCTGCCGGGCTTGAACAATTCCATTACGGCTTTCTTGCCGACGATGGCGGAAACGGGCAGCAGTCCGCCGCCCAAGGCTTTGCCGAGGATCAGCACATCGGGCAGCACGTTTTCATGCTGGTAGCAGAACATCTTGCCGGTACGGCCTAATCCGGACTGCACCTCGTCCAAAATCAGGATGACGTTTTTCTCGTCGCACAATTTACGCAGGCCCTGCAGGAAACCGTCATGCGGCGTCTTGATGCCCGCTTCGCCCTGAATGGGTTCGAACAGGATAGCGGCGGTATTCGGCGTGATGGCGGCTTCAATCGCCTTCAGGTCGTCAAACGGCACGGCCTTGAAACCGGGTGTGAAGGGGCCGAAATTCTTGCGGTATTCCGCTTCGGTCGAAAAGCTGATGATCGTCGTGGTGCGGCCATGGAAATTGCCTTCGGCCACAATGATCTCGGCCTGGTTTTCGGGGATGTCCTTGACGGCGTAGCCCCATTGACGGGCGGCCTTTACGGCGGTTTCAACGGCCTCGGCGCCGGTGTTCATCGGCAGCACCTGATCAAGTCCTGTTACCTGCACCAGTTTTTCGACAAAGGGCCCGAGGGTGTCGGTGTGGTAAGCGCGCGAACACATTGCCAGCTTGCCGACCTGATCGGTCAGCGCCTTCACGATGCGGGGGTGCGAATGGCCACAGCTGACCGCCGAATAGGCGCTCATCATGTCGAGGTATTTCTTGCCCTCGTGATCCCACAGGTAACAACCCTCGCCGCGGTTCAGTACGACCGGCAGGGGGTGGTAGTTTTTCGCCACAAACTGCGCTTCATGCTCGATCAGTTTCTGGGTCGGGGATTTCGGCGAGAACATCTCGATGATTTTGTTTAACATAATGGCTCACTTGAATTGGTTTGGGCGGAACGATAGTATGGCCGCATCTGACAACCCCGAGTCTGTGCGGGTGCCGTTTCTGGCCCCAAGTATCAGGCTCCCAAGGAGAAAAAGCAATGCTCATCGGATGCCCCAAGGAAATCAAGACCAAGGAATTCCGCGTCGGTCTCACCCCGACTTCCGTGCGCGAATATGTACGCAACGGCCATCAGGTTATCGTGGAAACCAATGCCGGCGCCGGCATTCAGGCCTCCGATGACGACTACATAAAGGCCGGCGCGAAGATCGTCGACACCGCCAAGGATGTGTTCGACAAGGCGGAAATGATCGTGAAGGTCAAGGAACCCCAGCCTGTCGAAACCGCCATGATGCGCAAGGGCCAGATCCTGTTCACCTACCTGCACCTCGCAGCCGACGCGACGCAAGCCAAAGGCTTGATCGATTCAGGCGCGGTTGCGATTGCGTATGAAACCGTGACATCCGACCGCGGTGGCTTACCGTTGCTGGCGCCGATGTCAGAAGTTGCGGGCCGCATGGGCGTGCATGTGGGTGCGTATTTCCTGCATGTGGCGAATGGCGGCTCCGGCATCCTGATGGGCGGCGTGCCGGGCGTGAAGGCGGCGGAAGTCGTCATCATCGGCGGCGGCGTTGCCGGCACCCATTCCGCGAAAATGGCGGTGGGGCTGGAGGCGCGCGTGACGATCATCGAAAAATCGCTCGACCGTATCCGCTACCTCGAAGACCTGTTTGGCAGCCGTGCGAACATCGTTTATTCGACGCAGGATGCGGTTGATCAGTATGTGACCCAAGCCGACCTTGTGATCGGCGCGGTGCTGATCCCGGGCGCGCTCGCTCCCAAGTTGATCACCAAAGCGCACCTGAAACAAATGCGCCCGAAATCGGTCATCGTCGATATCGCCATCGATCAGGGCGGCTGCGCGGAGACGTCGAAGGCAACCACGCATGACAACCCGACCTATGAGGTCGATGGCGTCCTGCATTATTGCGTCGCCAACATGCCGGGCGCGGTTCCCCGCACCTCCGCCTATGCCCTCAACAACGCTGTCCTGCCCTATGGCATCGAACTTGCCAACAAGGGCTGGGTGAAGGCGTTGCAGGACAACAAACACCTGCGCAACGGGTTGACCGTCTGCAAAGGCAAAATCACGCAGGCGGAAGTCGCCCGCGACCTGAAACTCGATTACTCCAAAGCAGAAGAAAGTCTCGCAGCATGATCTCGTTCCTGAAAAACTTCCTCGCCGGCGAAAAATCGCCCGAAGAAAAAGCAACCATTGCCACGCTTGCCGCAGAAAAGCAGCATGACGTCCTCGTTGTCGGCGGCGAATACGCCGCTGACGAAGAAGAAGGCGATGAAGAAGAATGCGCCCCTGTGGGCGGCGGTTGCGGCGGCTGCGGCTGCCGTAGCTAAAAACAGATACAAAAAAAGCCCCTCCGGTTTATGGCCGGAGGGGCTTTTTTATTGTCCGGCGTGTTACGCCGCCAGCGATTTCATGTCGATGACGAAGCGGTATTTCACGTCGCTTTTGGCCATGCGTTTATAAGCGCCTTCGATATCCTGGATGTTGATCATCTCGATATCCGAGACAATGTTGTGCTTGCCGCAGAAATCCAGCATCTCCTGCGTTTCCGCGATGCCGCCGATCAGAGATCCCGCGATGCTTTTGCGGCCGAAGATCAGGTTGAAGGGGGCGACGGGCGGATGGTCGCTGTCGGGCACGCCCACCAGCGTGATCGTGCCGTCGCGTTTCAGCAGCGGCAGGTACGCGTTAAGGTCATGCGGGGCGGAGACGGTATCGAGGATGAAATCGAAACTGCCCAGATGTTTTTTCATGTCGTCGGGGTCTTTCGACATGATAACCTCGTGCGCGCCAAGGCGCAGCGCGTCTTCTTTTTTCGACGGCGATGTGGTGAACACCGCAACATGCGCGCCAAAGGCGGCGGCGAATTTCACGCCCATATGGCCAAGTCCGCCAAGTCCGACAATGCCGACCTTCTTGCCGGGACCCGCGCCCCAATGCTTCAGCGGGGAATAGGTGGTGATGCCGGCGCACAGCAACGGCGATGCGGCAGCGGGGTCAAGGTTGGCGGGGACTTTCAAAACGAAACCGCGCTTCACGACGATGACGTTCGAATACCCGCCCTGTGCCAGCGTCTTGCCGTCTTTTTCGTAGGAGTTATAGGTGGGGATCATGCCGCCCTGACAGAACTGCTCGAACCCGTCCTTGCATTCGGAACAGGTGCTGCATGAATCGATCAGGCAGCCGACGGCGACCAAATCGCCTTCCTTGATGTCTTTCACATTTCCGCCAACCTTCGCGGCGCGGCCGACGATTTCATGGCCGGGAACCATCGGGTAGATCGAATTTTTCCAGTCGTTGCGCGCCTGATGCAAATCGGAATGGCAGACGCCGCAGAACATGATGTCGATCTGCACATCATCCGCGCCCACATCGCGGCGTTCGAACGAAAACGGGGCGAGGGGGCTGGAGGCGTTTTGCGCGGCATAGGCTTTTGCGATCGTCATGCGGATTTCCTTTTTCGTAAACGGGAGAGGGAGATAAATTGCAGACACCACATAGACCATTGCAGCGGCGTATCAAGGCTTAAATCCGGTTTTTCGCTTTGGGGTCGAGTTTATGCTGCAGCCGGTCGCCCAAAAAGTTGAACGCCAGCACGGTTACGAAAATCATCGCGCCCGGATAAACGGTCAGCCGCGCATGTTCCCAGATTGTTTTCTGCGCATTCGTCAGCATATTGCCCCAGCTGGGCAGCGGCGGCTGTATGCCAAGGCCAAGGAAGCTGAGGACGGATTCGACAAGGATGATGTTCCCCGCCGTCAGCGCAGTCGCCACCACGACCGTACCCAGCAAATTCGGAAAGATATGCCGCAACACAATTTTAAATCCGGTCATGCCGAGTGCCCGTGCCGCGCGCACGAAATCCATTTCCTTCAACGTCAATGTGCGTGCCCGCGCAAGACGCGCAACCGTTGTCCAGCTGAGCAGCGAAATGATCGTAACGATTTTATACAGGCTTGCGCTCGGCGCATTCGCAAAATTGCCCAGCCCCAGCTTGCCGATATCAAGCGCCGACAGGATGATGAGCAGCGGCAGCGCGGGCAGCGAGATCAGCATATCCGTCAGCCGCATCAGCAACGCATCCCATTTTCCTCCCGCATAACCGGCGGCCATGCCGATGGTCGTGCCTATGCTGGCGGCAACCAGCCCCGCGCTGATCGCAACCAGCAGCGATACCTGCCCGCCATACAGCAACCGGATGAGCACATCGCGCCCCAACTCATCGGTGCCAAGGAAATGCGCAGATGACGGCGACAGGAAACGGCTGCCAAGGTCGGCCTCGTTCCCCGTCAGCGACAATGCACTTTCGATTGCGCCCGCCGAAAAGCACAGCGCCAGCAATGCCAGCAGGAATGTCAGCGGCAAATACCGGCTCATCGCTGCCCCCCGTAACTCACGCGGGGGTCAAGCGCCGCATACAGAAAATCCGCCATGAAATTCGCCAGCAGCACGAAAAAGGTCAGGATCAGGAAGCCGCACAGGGCAAGGTTGTAATCATTCCCCATCACCGCATCGAACATCAGTTTGCCCATGCCGGGAAAACCAAATACGGCCTCGACCGTCAACGCGCCGGAAAACAGCGTGCCAAGGTCGAGCATCAAGATGGTCAGCACCGGCGGCAGCGCATTTTTAAACGCATGGTTCCAGACCGTGCGGCGGGTCGAACACCCCTTGGCCCGCGCGGTGCGGATATGATCGGCGCCCAGGGCATCGACCATCGCGGCGCGCAGGTGACGCACATAGACGGCAAGACCCGATACCGCCAGCGTCGCCACCGGCAGCGTCATTGCCCGCACATCATCGATGAATTCGCCGTCCAGCGACGCGCCCGCGGGCAACCATCCCAGCGTCACGGCGAACAGCGATATCAGCAAAATCCCCAGCCAGAAATGCGGCAGTGAAATACCCGCAAGACAGAACAGGTTGATCGCCCTGTCCGACCAGCTGCCCATATGCCGCGCCGCATGAACGCCCATGGGCAATGCGAAGGCAATCGTGATGATCAGCGATATGCCCAGCAGCAGCCCCGTATTCACAAAGCGCGGCCACAACACCTCCAGCACGGGCATGTTATAAAGACGGCTGTAGCCCAGATCGCCCTGCAACGCCGCCATCAGCCAACGGCTATAGCGCACAGGCAGCGGCTGGTCGAGGCCGTAGAGGGCGCGCAAGCGTGCCGCATCTTCCGGCGTAAAATGCGGGTTGCCGGCAGCCATCAAATCAATCGGGTCGCCCGGCATCAGCCCGATCAGCGTATAGACAAGGAACGATACCGCCAGCAGCGTCAGCAGCGCCTGCAACAGGCGGTTCAGGGCAAAGGCAGGGTTCATTTCGTGATCGAATTAACCTCGGCGATGCAGTCGGCTTTTGTGGTGTCGTCCGACAGGCCGTTGCACAGCTTCATCATGCAGTCTTTTTTCTTTTTCAGGTTGCCGATTTTTTCGCAGGTCGCCGCAGCTTTCTTGAAGTCGATGGATTCATCGACGGTCAGGCTACCCTCCATCTGGCGCAGGCGATATTCGGTCATGTAGCGCAATGTGTAACGGATATCCGCCCAGCGGTCGGGGCGGACGGAAGCAAATTTGCCACCCTCCATCGCGCGTAACGGCTCGCATAAGTCTTCGGGCAGGTTGTCGGCGGGGTATTTGGCATCAAGCGCCAGCACGCGCTTCAGGCTTTTCATGACGGTGAATTTGTCCATTTCCTCGTCCTGCGGAAATTCAGGATGCGGCACCAGTCCC
>JBBRVE010000070.1:0-16381 GCA_038247245.1 Bdellovibrionales bacterium
ATCCCCGCGAAAGCGCGGATCCCATGTGCTGTCTTGAGCCCTGCCAATCGCTCATTGCGGAGTATTAAATTAGTAAAACCAGTACATCATGACTAAGCTGGGCACAAAGATGCCCTCTAAAATAATCGCTAAGCTGATCAACAAAGCCGTGTTTGCTTTCTTGATTGTTTTTATACCCAAAAATTTTAACGAAGCGCCATAATACATCATGCACACCAGCACGACTGCAAGCCAGTTTTCTCTGACGCTCTCAAAAATAGTGAACGCCACATAGTATGTGCTTGGCCAAGTATTTCCGCTTTGTTCGAGAAAGTCACGAATCGGGCGGCTCACCAAAAAACTATATGTCAGGATGATAAATGTAATAGCAATGAAGCGTAAGTTAAATTTCTCAAGCCGTCCTTCCAGCCGATAGAAGAAGCAAGCACTGGCAGCCAAGCATAGCGGCGATATAATAATCGAAAATAGGGGAGGAGCAACCAAGTTAGCTTGGTCAGCTGCGGTGAATAAAAGGCTAGTGCATATAGGCACCAGCAACTCGATAACAAACAGCCCGTATAAAACTGTTCTTCCTGTTTTCCAGCGAGAAAGCTGCGTAAGCGCAAGCATAATACAGACAAGAAACAGTGGTAAAATAATGCCGTCGCCGAATTTATAAGATTTGCCAATGATTATCACAGGCAAGATGGCGGTAAGTAATAATGTCCCGCTTACAAAAAAACTTTTCCAATCAATTTTCATGGTAGCGGCTATCCCTGCTCTCTTAAAAACTCCCGCGTCATTTCAATCGACTCCTTGAGGCCGATGCGCTGCACCTCGACGCCGTCGGGGAAGGCGGAGAGGAGGCGGGTGGGGAGTGCGCCATCGAGCATCACGAACACGCCTTTGTCATCGGCGCGGCGGATGAGGCGGCCATAGGCCTGCTTGAGCTTGAACCGCGTCAGCATGTCATCAAGATCTTTGCCGAAATGGTTGCGGCGGGCCTTGTGCAATATGGTCGGACGCGGCCAAGGCACGCGGTCATAGACGACCAGGCGCAAACTGCGCCCCGGCACGTCGATGCCGTCGCGGGTTGCGTCAGTTCCCAATAAGCAGGCGTTTTCTTCCTCGCGGAAAATATCGATCAGGGTGCCGGTGTCCAGCGGGTCGATATGCTGCGCGTATAAATGCAGGCCGGATTCCTCCAGTGGCTGTGCGATTTTGTCGTACACGGCACGCAATCTTTGCACAGCGGTAAAGATGCCGAGCGCGCCGCCGCCCGAAGCCCTGAACAATTCGCGGAAGGCGGCCGCCGCTTCGCCGGGATTTTCTTTTTTGACATCGCCCACCACAATCACGCGCGTCTGTTGCGCGTAATCGAAGGGGGAAGGGACGTTGAACAGTTTTGCTGTTTCATTGGGCGCAAATACGGATGAGCCTGTGCGCGCCTTGGGGCTGATCCAACCCTCGCGGTCGTCCAGCGTGGTGTCGCGCAAGGTTGCCGATGTGATGACGATGCCATGCGCGTGGGGCTTCAGGACTTCGGCGAATACCTTCGCGGGATCGACGTAATAGCGGTAATAACCGGCATCCGAATCCTTGCCGCCCTCGCGCGATACCTCCAGCCAGTCGACGAATTCGGGCTTGCCGTTATCCTGCACCGGATTGCGGAGCGCCATCAACATGCCGACCCATCCGCCGACTTCGTATTGCGCCCGGCGGTAGAGGCTGTTGCGGATGAAATGAATGCGCTCGCGGGCGGCGGAATCCAGCGCCTCCGCCTCGTCCTCCAGTTTTTTTTGCAACAGCGCGATCAGCTGGTTCATCGGCTTTTGCAGGCTGACCAGCTTTGCTTCCAAGGCGCGGGCGGCCTCCAGAAAGCCCGGTATCGGCGGCATGGCGGCGGTTTCCAGCGAATAATATCCGCCGTGTTCTTTCGTGCGCGCATAGACCTGCTCGCGGCAGACCAGCAGAAATTGCTCGGCGACGCCTTTCGGATTTTTCTCGCCCATGCGCTGCCGCCATTGCGGGCCGGGCAGGGATTTCGCGGCTTCCTGAATTTCCTCGACGAGTTTTATGCCCTCATCGTCGCCCGCCACGATATCCTCGATCCGGCGTTTCAACCCGCGCGCGCGGGTTTTCTGGCCGGTCTCCGACCCTAAAATCCAGCGGCGCAGGTCGGCCGTCCATTGCCCGTTCAACTGTGCGTCAAACGCGCTGTCGGCAGCCTCGAACAAATGGTGTCCTTCGTCGAAGATATAACGGCCCGGCAACACATCATCCGGCCCGCTGGATGCCGTCTGGTGCATCACCAGCGCGTGGTTGGCGATCACGATATCGGCGCGTTTCGATTTGCGGATGCTTTTTTCAACGAAGCATTTGTTGAAATGCGGGCAGGCGGAATAGATGCATTCGCCCCGCTTGTCGGCGAAGGCCGCCATGCGGCTCCAGCCCATCAAACCGGTCAGCCAGCCGGGGAAATCCTTGCCCATCAAATCGCCATCGGAAGTGACCGCCGCCCAGCGCGTCATCAATCCGAGCGCCATCGCGCTCAGGTCGTTGACGGCGGCGCCTTGTGATTGCGCGGCGTCTTCCAGGTTCAGCAGGCACAAATAATTCTCGCGCCCTTTGCGCGTCACCACCTTGCGGGCTTTTTCCACGGGGTCGTCGTAGAGTTTTTCAAGCTCCGCATCGACCTGACGCTGCAGGTTTCGCGTATAGGTCGATACCCAGACCGGCCCGCCGTTTTTTTCCGCCCATACCGTTGCGGGGGCGAGGTAGCCGAGCGTCTTGCCCGTGCCGGTGCCGGCCTCCGCCAAGACCAGATGCGTTTCGCCCTCGTCGTCGCAGGGCTGGAACGCGCGGGACAGGGCGGTTGCGTAATCGCGCTGCTGCGGGCGGTCCTCCACGCTCGGGCGTTTGGTCAACTGGTGCAGGCGGTCTTCGACTTCGATCTTGTCCACACCAATATGCCCCGGCGCGGGTTCGGGCGCATGGATCGACCATTCGGGCAGCTTGTCCCATATCTTCACCGCCGCGCGCATTTCGCCGCGGCTGGGCGGTGTTTCATCGCGCCCCAATGCGGCCAGCACCACGGGCGTCCATGGCCAGCCGCCGTTGTTCTGCGGCACGGCGGGGCTGTTATCCCCCTCCAGCACGCTGCCCATGCGCCCCATTATGGCCGCGATACCGGCAGGATCGGATTTTTCGTTAGGCAGGTTATTGGCAAGATCGGCCAGCAAATGCCGGATGGCATCGCGCAGGGCAAGGCACTGGTCTTCCGGCTCGTTCGGCTCCATCAGGCTGAGCGCCTTCATGATGCCGCGCGGCGTGGGAACGCAGAAACGCCCCGGATGGACGAAGGCGAACAGTTCCAGCACGTCATAGGCCGGAAACCGCTCCACCTGCAGCCGCCCCGCAATCTGCGGGCCGTTGCACAGGATGGGCATGGTGCGGGCGCAAAGCGTTTTGGCCTCCGCATCCGTGATTTTCTTCAGCTCGCCATCCAGCGTCAGGCAATACAGGCTCATGCCCGCCAGCGCCAATACGGGCGCTTTCGGGATCAAAGGGCGTTTGGTCGCCCGCTGTTCAACAACGGCCTGCGTCATGGATTCTTTCAAAACAGTTCTTGTTTTGTTTTACCCGAAACGGCGGGTATCAGCCACTTTATTCGGCTGCAGTGCTCAGGCCGCAGGCGGCTTGAGCTTGGCGGCGAGGTCGGGGAAGGATTTCTCGATCCGGTCCCAACGCGCAGGATCGGCCTCGATGAATTCGCCGATTTTCTTGCCGGCATACTGGGTGATTTCGTCCGCGTAACGCTCGCGCACCAGATGCCATTGCTTGTTTGCTTCGTCGCCGGGGCCATAGGCATTGATATGGCCCTTCATGCGCGCCACATCAACCGAGGCCGCGATTTTTGCGAGGCGCTGGTATTCTTCGGAAATTTCGGGGTGCTTTGCCGCGACATCGTTGAAATATTCCGATGCCTTGCGCGCCTTGAAGGTGCCCAGTTCGATTGCGTCCTTCACTTTGCCGATGATCTCCGCCGTTTCCTGCTGGATGTTTTCGGTTTCACGGCGGAGGCGGGCGAGTTCTTTTTCACGGCTGCCCGTCATGCGGTCATATATCTCTTTCGGGTAGTCTTTGACGGTTTTCAGGAAATCTTTGAGGCCGGCCATGGTTATGCCCTTCTTTTAAAACAATAATTTTCAAATTCTGGGTCTATTATATGTGCTTGATACCGTTTTGCAATTTGTAATTTCATTGACGAAATGCCCGGGAATCTGGTATTTAATTCCATAATATATTTTCCAGCATATTAAGGATTTCCCCCATGACCGCACCCGATAAAAACTCCCCCAAGGCGCAATTCAACCGCGCCAGCCTCGGCGAAAACGGCGAGTTCACCTATGGCATCGGGCGCAAGCGGCTGGATGATATCGTGACGCAAAAAACCCGCACGCTTGATTTCACATTGCCCGATGCGGCGTTCGACCAGTTGTCGGAGCCGAACAAAAAGGCGCTCGCGCATCTGGTCAAGGCCGCCAACTTCCTCGACATCGTGTTCCTGAAGCAGGACCATCCCGACAACATCCGCGCCCGCGAGGTGCTGGAGAAGGCGGCAGCCGCAGGCGACAAGCGCGCCGAACAGTCGCTGGTGCTGTTCAACCTGCATAACGGCGTCGAAGGCCCCGATATGTATTCGCCAAAAACGAAACCGCTCCGCATTTTCAGCGACAAGAAAATCCAGCCGGGCAAGAATTTCTATCCGCAGGACATCACCAAAAAAGAACTCGCCGATTATATCGTCGCGAACCCCGAACAGGCCTCCGCGCTATTGTCCAACAACACCGTCGTGCAGCGCGAGGGCAACCGCCTGAAAGCAGTTCCCTATTCCGTCGCCTTCCGCGAGGAAATGGAGGGCGCTGCGAAGGAATTGCTGCTGGCCGCCAAGGCAACCGACCATAAAGGCTTCGCCGAATATCTGCGTTGGCAGGCACAGGCGCTGGTGAACGACAGCGACCCCGAAATGGCCTATACCGCCGATAAACTGTGGATCAGCAACCTTGAAGACAGCCCGCTTGAATTCACCATCGGCCGCGAAAACTATGAAGACCGCATGAGTGCGGATGTGGCGTCCGAACCGCGCGTGAAAAAGGTGCTGGAGGAAAACGGCATCAAGGCGAAAGCGAAAGATTCCATCGGCACGCGCGTCGGCATCGTGAACAAGGACAGCTACGCCGAAATCGCCGATTACCGCAAGCATCTGGAGGCCTTCGCCGCCACCATGCCGCATACCAGCCAGTACAAGCAACAGACCGAAAGCGGCGGCGCGAAGATGACGTTTGCCGATGTCGATCTGGTCGCGATCACGGGCGATTACGCGGCCGTGCGCGGCGGCATCACGGTTGCGCAGAACCTGCCCAACTCCGACAAGCTTGCCGTTGAACTGAAAGAAGGCAGCCGTCTTGTATTCCACCGTCAGGTGCGCCAGGGCAGCGATCCGGCGGCGGAGAAAAAATTCCTCGATGCCCTGATCGATCCCGGCCAGCATAAATGGTACGACAGCAACGCCGATTTCCTGTTTACGGTCGGCCATGAACTCGCCCATTCGCTCGGGCCCCGCGCGACCAAGGACGGCCGCGACAAATCGGGCAGCCTTGGCAAATACGGCGCGATGCTGGAGGAAAACAAGGCCGATGTGGCATCCATCGCCATGACCGATTTCTTCGTGCAGATCGGCAAATTCACGGTCGAGCAGGCGAACACCATTTACCTGACCTGGGCCGCCAGCGAACTGCCGAACAAGCAGCCGTCGGAAGACGAAGCGCACCGCTCGCGTTCCATCATGCAGCTCAATTACTTCATCGAAAAAGGCGCCATCGAATTTGCCGCCGGCGGCAAGCTGAAGATCGTGCCCGAGAAAATGGGGCAGGCAGGCCGCGACATGACCGCCGAAGTCGTCCAGCTGCAACTGGATGGCGACGTCGCCCAGGCTGAAACATTCGTCAAGAAATACACGGCCTGGAACCCCGCCCTGCAATACGCCGCAGACGAGAAAATGAACCTGAAGCCCAAGCTGTACCGCAAGGTGCACCAGCCGCTGCGCACGAAGCTGTCGGCGTAAGCTTTCTATACCCTTTCCCGCTCTAATCCCCTCTCCCGCGCTGGCGGGAGAGGGGGCAGTCGGAAGGCTGCGAGGGGGTTAGAGCTTGCCTTAACCCTTTGTTTTCTGTACCTTCGCCTTGAATAAGTACAGGGCGTTCAAATATGCAGCTTAAATGTTTTCCCGTGACGTCACCCGAGGACCTCGCCGCCTGTATGGAGATCCGCAAGGTCGCCTTCGTGTCGGAACAGAATGTCCCCGCCGACCTTGAATCCGACGGTCTTGACCCGTCCGCCCGCCAGTTCGGCGTGCGTGCCGAAGGGGCGCTGATCGGCACCTGCCGCGTCCGCCTGATCGGCTCCGCCGCGAAAATCGAGCGTGTGGCCATCATCAAGGATTTCCGCGGGCAGGGCGTGGGCCGCGTTTTGATGAAATATATCTTGAACGAACTGCGCAAAAACGGCGATATTCAGCTGTTCAAGCTGGCTTCGCAGGCCTATGCCGTGCCGTTCTACGAAAAGCTGGGCTTCCGCACGCGCGGGCACGAATATCTCGAAGCCGGCATCCCGCATTACGATATGGTGCTGGAAAAGTAATTTTTAAAAGGAAACGATCATGTCCCAGAAACCCGCCGCGCCCCAAGAGGTGACCGACAGCAATGCGCTGGTCGAGGCGAAGATCGAAAACCTGAAACACCTGCAGGCGCGGGGCGTGAACCCTTTCCCCTACCGCTTCGACGTGTCGGCCTTTGCAGATGACCTGCAAAAGAAGCACGAGAAGCTGGAAAACGGCGCGATGACCGAAGAACGCGTATCGGTTGCGGGCCGCATCATGGCCTATCGCAATTCGGGCATGTTCATCGACCTGCGCGATGCGACCGGCAAGATCCAGATTTTTTCCCACAAGCAGAGCCTGCCGCCGGAACTGCTGGAACAGCTGAAATTCTATGACATCGGCGACATCATCGGCGTGACCGGCATCGTGCGCCGCACGCCCCCCGGCGAATTGACGGTGAATGCCGAGAAACTGGAACTGCTGTCGAAATCCGTGCGCCCGCTGCCGGAAAAATACCACGGCATCCATGACACCGAGATTAAATACCGCCAGCGCTACCTCGACCTCATCACGAACGAGGGCAGCCGCGAGACGTTCCGCAAACGCAGCGCGATCATCGCCTATGTGCGCCAGATCCTGACGACCGAACAATTCATGGAGGTTGAAACCCCCATGCTGCACCCGATTGCGGGCGGCGCGAACGCGAAGCCGTTTTCGACCCACCACAACGCGCTCGACATGAAACTGTACCTGCGCATCGCGCCGGAACTGTACCTGAAACGCCTTGTCATCGGCGGGTTCGACCGCGTGTTCGAAATCAACCGCTGCTTCCGCAACGAAGGCATTTCGGTCAAGCACAACCCCGAATTCACCTCCGTCGAAATCTATCAGGCCTATGCCGATTATAACGACATGATGTCGCTGACCGAACGCATCGTCGAAGGCGCCTGCAAAGCTGTCAACCACGGCCAGACCAAAGTATCATTCGGCGAGCGCGAGATTGATTTCAAGGCACCTTGGGCGCGCAAAACGATGGTGGAGCTGGTGCAGGAAAAAACCGGCGTCGATTTCACGACCATCCCCGATGCGGCGGCCGCGGCTGAAAAAGCCAAAGCGCTCGGCATCCCGACCAAGCCCGGTTCCAACTGGGGCGAAGTGGTGGAAGCGATTTTTGCTGAAAAGGTAGAGGCGGAGCTGATCCAACCCATCCATATCGTCGACCTGCCCAAGGACATCTCGCCGCTCGCGAAGGTCCACCGTGAAAACCCGAACCTGACCGAACGGTTCGAAAGCTATGCGAATGGCTGGGAAATCGCCAACGCGTTTTCGGAATTGACCGACCCCTTCGACCAGCTGGCACGGTTCAAGGACCAGATGTCGGCGCGCGAAAAAGGCAACGACGAAGCCCAGATGCTCGACGAGGATTTCGTGGAGGCGCTGGAATACGGCATGCCCCCCACGGGCGGCCTCGGCATCGGTCTTGATCGTTTGGTGATGCTGCTGACCAACTCCGCCAGCATCCGCGACGTCATCGCCTTCCCGACCCTGCGCCATATCGCGAAGTAAGGCGTTTCAATCATCTATAATTGCGTCATCCCCGCGCAGACGGGGATCCGGAAGCGCGTCGGCGTGTCACAGGGCTTGATGTCTGCCGCAGATGCGGCGGGCTGGATTCCGGTCTTCTCCGGAAGGGCAAAAATAATGCCGCCTGAGTCGCATAAATGACTCACCGAGTCGTGCCCGCAGCGCACCATTTTTGGCCCGAAAACTAGCGTTATGTAATTTACCAGGAACGATTCCTAAGCCCATGAGTTTACTCACGCGAGACTGAAAATACTGCGTTATGATTATTGATTATGGATAATTGTTGATAAAAAACAGGGCGCTGGAATGAAAGTATGGTATGTATTCCTCCGTTCCCTGAGTAAATACATAATCACTGATCAAGGCGATTTTGTATTGGCAAACAGGCTGGCCCCTTTAGAATACGAGGCATACAAATGACAATCGAAAAGAAAACCATCCGCAGCGACATCCCGGGTCACCACACCATGCTGAGCAACACAGGTTACAACATTGGATCGCAGCCGCAGGACGAAGGCCGTCGCCTCGTCGTTGGCCGCGACATTACGCTGAACGGCGACATCGCTTCTTGCGACCATCTGGTCGTTGAGGGCACCGTGAACGCGCAAAGCTTCAACGCACGCCGCATCGACATCCTCGAAGTCGGCAAGTTCTCCGGCAACGCCGAAGTGACCGACGCCGTCATCGGCGGCTCCTTCGACGGCAAACTGGTCGTTTCCGGCCGCCTGACCGTCAAATCGACAGGCCGCATCAAGGGCGAAATCTCCTACGGCTCTCTGGAAGTCGAAGCGGGCGCGCGCATCGACGGCCAGATCGTGGCTGTTGTGGCGGCTGTTGCCGTTGACACCGTCGGCGCCGCCGTCGTTGTCGACATGAACACCAACGATAACGCGACCGAAACGGGCACCCAGTCCGAAACCGGCGAAGAAGACGCTTCGGGCACCCGCCCCCGCGTGTTCCGCCGCTCCAGCGGGTTTTAATTGATCCGCCAAACCCAACATAACCTCCAGGTTCAGCCCATCGTGGCTGAACCCTGGGGCTATGTCGTCGGCGCCGTCGACGAGGCCTTTATGGGCTTCTATTGGCATGTGCGCCGCAATGCCCGCCGCCTGTCGCGCCTGATGCTGGCCATGCTGCCGCTGATGGTGCTGCTGGTGGGGTCGTGCAAAACCTCCGAAGTGACCGATAATTTCACCCGCAAGAACGAAGTGACGCAGCTGCGCGCCGCCCTGTTCCCCGACCGCGTGGAAACCGCCGACTACCACCCCGCCAGCGGCTATGTCGCCCGCGCGCAGGATTTCGTGCAGAGCAACCCCGCCGCCCTGACCAAGCTGACGGAACAGGAAATCGGCTTCCTGTTCGGCAAGCCCAGCATGGAGCGCAAGGATGCCGATGCCCGCATCTGGCAATACAAGACCCCGTCCTGCGTGATGGATGTGTTCTTCTACGGCGGTGACAAGAGCCCCGTCAGCTATATCGACTACCGCATCAAGGCCGACCTTGAACAGGGCGCAGCCCCCCGCACCGAACCGCTGGGCGAGCGTAACCAGTCCAAATGCCTGCGCAAGATCGTCGGCGCTGATTTCGACAGCTATCGCGGTTAAGCCGTCTTTTCCCTGAATTCACATTCCTCATAGACCACGCATACCGCGCATTCCGGCTTGCGCGCCTTGCACACATACCGCCCGTGCAGGATCAGCCATGTATGCGCGTGTTGCAGGTATTCGGGCGGAATGACCTTCAGCAGTTTTTGCTCGACCGCCTCCGGCGTTTTGCCGGGCGCAAGGCCGGTGCGGTTGCCCAGGCGGAACAGGTGCGTATCGACCGCAATCGTGGGCTCGCCAAAGGCGATATTCAGCACCACATTCGCCGTCTTGCGCCCCACGCCCGGCAGCTTGATGAGGGTATCCATCGTGCGCGGCACGCGGCCGCCATGCTCCTCGACAATCATGTGTGACAGCGCCATCACGTTCTTCGCCTTGCCTTTATAGAGGCCGATGGATTTGATGTGGTCGGTCAGTTTTTCGATGCCAAGGTCCAGCATCTCCTGTGGTGTTTTCGCGGCCTTGAACAGCCCGCGCGTGGCCTTGTTCACGCCCGTGTCCGTCGCCTGCGCCGACAGCACGACTGCCACCAGCAGCGTGAAATGGTTCACATACTCCAGCTCCCCCTTCGGATCAGGGTTCTGCTTTTTCAGCTTGGCAAAGAATTTTTCAACTTGGGCGGGTTTCATGATCCCGATATTAGCGGGCAGGGGGAGGGCGTCAAGGACGGGGCGCAGAGAAACCGCGGCGGGGGCCGGCGTTCAGCTTGCGCTCGAACAGCTCCGCGTAATCCGTCATCTCGGGGAATTTTTTCAGGTCGTCGACGATCAGGGGCGTGGATTCAGTCGTATGCGTCAGCATGTCGAACAATCCTGCTGGAAAATAATCGCGGGCGAGGACAAGGGTGGTCGCCATGATCTGGCGGTCGGTTTTTTGCAGGCGGGGCAGGTAATGATCGGACGGGTTACGCTCCAGCAATTGATGACGCGCGAGGTTGCGTTGCAGCAGGGTGAAGCGGTCGTCCTCGATCATCTTCTCGCCGCCGCGTTCATTCGCAAGGTCAAACAGCGCTTCGAACAGCGCCATATGCACCGATGTCACGGCCTGAAACGTATCGATGCGCATCAGGTTTGACGCGCTGTAATTGAAATCGTCTTCCATAGCGGCACAGCATAAACTGATGCCGTTTTCTGTCAATTAAAATGTCGTAACGCATTGAAAACATTAGGCTCGAATAATGCCATCCAGTGCCATCACGCGATCCGAGCCCGGGAAGACGCGCGATGTGATATCGGCATCGTCCAGCTTCAGGTGATCGCGCAAGACGGCCTTCGCTACCTGCCGCAGGTCGGTCGTGGGGCGCAGGTCGCGGTTTTCGTGCAGCTGCGTTTTATCGAGGCCCGGCCATTTCGTATAGACCTTGCCGCCATTCACCGCACCGCCCGCCAGCAGCGCGCAGGACGCCGTGCCGTGGTCGGTGCCGCCCGTGCCGTTCTGCGACACCGTGCGGCCGAATTCGGTTGCGACCATGATGACGGTCTTTTCCCAATGCGCGCCCAGTTCGGTTTTGAGCGCCGATAACCCCGCATCCAGCGACGCGAACAAATTCGCCAGCGGCCCTTTGTCGAGCCCCTGCTGCGCATGGGTGTCCCAGCCGCCGACCTCGATCGTCGCGATGCGCGGGCCTGCGGGGTCGGACAGGATTTTGGCGACCGCCGATACCGTCTGCTTCATCGCATTCTGGTTCTTCAATCCCTTGCCGCCGCCAAGGCCTTTTTTGCCGAAGCCGCTGCCATCGACGGCGTTGTCGGCGATGTTGTGCACATCGACCGCCTGCGTCAGCGCGGTGTGGAACAGCTTGTCCTTTTGATACAGTTTTTCCAGCGCGATCAGCACGGTGTCGGCGGGCAACCCGTCGGCGGCGGGCGCCCAGGTGCCGACGGGCGTGTCGCCCTGCATCATCAGCGGAATGGTCTGCCCGACCGCCAGCCCCAGTTTGCCCGCATTGCCGCCATAGAGCGACAGCGCACGGTTCAGCCAGCCATCGCGCGCGCCGTTCGGGCGCAGCGCGCCGCATTCCAGCACGTTCTGCGCATCGAAATGCGACCGTTCGCGGTAGGGCGTTGATACGGCATGGATGACGGCCGCTTCGCCGCCCTTATACATTTCGGTGAAGGCGGCAAAACTGTGATGCGCCGCAAAGAAATTATCGAGCGGCACATAGGCGCCGGATGACAGCGCAATGCCGCCCCGGGCGGATTGGTAATTTTTGTCGCCATAGGGCGGCATCGCGGCAAGGCCGTCCATCGCACCGCGCAGGATGATAAATATAAACCGTTCATCGACGGGCGCTGCCGCAAACGACACCCTGATGCCGGGAGCTGTCAGCGCGGCCGCCAGCATACCCGCGCCCTGCAACAGTTTCCGGCGTGAAATAACGTTATCCATGATTATCTCCTCTGGAATTCGGGGCTGGCGAACAGAATAGTGATCGCTTCTTCCTTGCTGCCCGCGCGGGAAACGGCAAAGCGGGTTGCGCCGGAGGCGACAGGGCCGATGGTTTGCTCCAGCAAATCATCGGGCGATACCTGCGTGTAAATGCCGCGCGCGATTTTTCGGGCAAGGTCGATGCGCTGCAGCAGCGCTTCGGCACCCACCCAGTCCTTCGCCTGATCGCTCCATCCGGCGGGGGAGGGGGCGGAAAACGGCATCTGCCCCAGCAGCTTGAATGCGCCCACCAGACGCAGGTCATCCACATCACCGGCAGCACCGCTGGCGCGCAGCATCGACACCACGTAATCATTCGGCGTTTTTACCTTGGCGAGAGGTTCCGCCCATGCTTCTGGCAGCGACAGCAGCGTTTTATAAACCGGCAGCAGCTTGCCGTTGTTGCGCGTAAACGCCACAGCCAGCTGGTTGACGGCGGATTCGGGCGGGTCATCGGCGATGAAATGCCGCGCCAGTTTTGTTGCGATGAATTTTGCGGTCGCGGGGTGATAGGCGAAGGTCACCAGCGCCTTTTCACCTTCGTTTACGCCGTCCTGTTCGTAAATCTCGCCCAGCAGTTTTTTCTGCCCCGGTTCATGCACCATCTTGCGGAAGAAAAATCCGGACCCGTCGCCGCGCCCGTCGGCATCCAGCGACCAGCCGGTCAGGATTTTTGCAAATTCCGTGACGTCGTTCTGGGTATAGCCGCCATTCACGCCGAGCGTATGCAGCTCCATGACTTCGCGCGCAAGGTTTTCGTTCAACCCCTTGCCGCCCATGCGCCCGCCCGGCGAATTCGGGCCGATGGAACGATGGTTATCAAGATACATCAGCATGGCGGGATGATGTGTGGATGCGCGCAGCAGCGACAAAAAATCGCCCATGATGTTGGGGCGGATCGCCTCGCGCTCGAAATCAACCAGCAGGCCCATCTGGAACGGCTTGGTGGAGGATACCGTGAAATGGTTGCTCCAGAACTGCACCAGCCGCTCGAAAAAAGGCGCGTCGCTTTGCGCGATCACGCGGGTGCGGCGGGCGACGTCCTTCAGGTATCCTTTGCCCTGCTGTTTCAGCATGGATTTGATCTCGGCTGCACCCTCTGCATCCACATCGCCTTGCTGCGCCTTTTTCATCATCTTTTTGTTTTCGCGGTATCCCTTTAATTCCTTCAGCGCCTCCAACGTGCCGGGCAGGCCGTCATAGGCGGAAACCTTGGCATAGCGGGGGTTCAGCTGGGCATGCAGCCAGCCGGTTGGATCAGCGGAAATGGTTGATAATTCATCCTTTTTTCCGCCAAGGCCAAAGCGGTTCGCGGCGATGAAGGCTTCGATAGACGACATGAATCGCTCCCGGAAAATGCGAGGCAGATATCATCTTATACGTAAGGTATTACCAAAGCCCTGCGCTGCGGTGTTTAGATACCCAGCACGTCCTTCATCGAATAGAGGCCGGGTTTCTGGCCGCCCAGCCACAGCGCCGCACGCACCGCGCCCTTGGCGAACAGCGACCTGTCGGATGCCTTGTGCGAAAACTCGATGCGCTCGCCGGTGCCGGCAAAGGTCACGGTATGGTCGCCCACCACGTCGCCGCCACGGAAGACGGAAATGCCGATGGCGCCCACGGGGCGCGCGCCGATCTGGCCGTAACGGGCAGGCACCAGCGCGTCATCCAAATTCACGCCGCGCCCCTTGGCGACCGATTGCGCCAGCGCAAGGGCGGTGCCCGACGGGGCGTCGATTTTATGTTTGTGATGCGCTTCGAAAATTTCGATGTCGTATTCGGTGTCCAGCATCGCGGCTGCTTTTTCGACCATCGAGATGAGGAGGTTTACGCCGACGCTCATATTCGCGGCCTGCAAAATGGGGGATTTCTGGCTGGCGACCTGCAGCGCGGCCATTTCGGCCTCGCCCAGACCCGTGGTGCCGACGACCAATGCGCGGCCGTGTTCATGCGCCAGCTGCGCATGTTCGATCAGCGCATCCGCCGTCGTGAAATCGATCAGCACATCGCAGGACTTGAACGCGTCATGCTTGCTGGTGGTGACACATACGCCACAGGGATCGATGCCCAGAATGCCGCCCATATCCTTGCCCAGCGCCCAGCTTTTGTTGTGATCAACCGCGTGGTGCAGCGTGGCATGCGCGTGCTGCTTGCTCAAAATCTCCCGCGCAATCATCTGCCCCATACGTCCTGCGCCGCCCAAAATGCCGATCTTGATCATTCTTCTTCTCCGTCATTATTCGCGCTGAGTTCGCAAGTGATGTTATCGGGCCCCCAGTTGAAGGTCTTTTTCACGGGGATGGAAACGCCTTGCGATGCCGATTCCGGCAGGGCGATCTGCACCGGCATGTTGTCGATCACGGTCAGTTGCAAGCCTTCGGGCGCGGTGATGGTCAGGATGCCGTCTTCAAAGGTGAATGTATAATTGGGTGTCGGGGTTTCCAGCACGCCGTTCAGCAGGTAACCCTCGCCCGTCTTCACGATCGTGAATCCGGCGGGGCTGCAGGTGCCCGCAGGAGGGGCGACGGGCATGGGGTGCGGCTCGGGCTCTGCGCGGTCGGCGGCGACAAGCGCATATGCTGGCGCTGCCAGCAAAAACAGGGCACAGGCGATAAGGCAGACAAATTTGGTTTTCATGACGCGCATTTCCTTTTCCTGACTATCCTGAATCCGCGCGCGGTTGGCAAGTGGCCGTGGCGATACAGGTACCAGGGGCAGGAATGACGCTTAATGCGGCTTGAGGGAGGGCGGCGGGCGTTTGGCTTTCAGGTCTTTCAGCGCGTCGATGTTTTTCTCGGATGTTTCGGCCTCGGCCACGGCGATGACAATTTCTGCCTGTGCGCGTTTTTCTTGCTGTACTTTTACGACAGCCGGTTTGCCTTCGTGCCAGACTTCGCCATTGCGCCAGTATTCGTTTTCGCCGTTCGGGCGTTCCTTCGCGGGGCCGTCTTCGCGGTGCAGCTTGCCGTTCTGATACCAGTCGTTCTCGCCATTGGGGTTGGTGATGGCAGGCGCGCCGTCGCGGTGGCGCAGGCCGTTCTTGTAGTATTCGCGGGCGCCATCGGCCCATTCGATCGCGGGCAGGTCACCGTCGCGGTGCAGGTCGCCGAACTTGAAGAATTTCTTGGTGCCGCTTGCGCCTTCATAGGCGGGCAGGCCGTCGTCGCGGTGTTCTTTCCAGTGGAAATACCAGGTCTGGTTGCCCTCGGCATCCATCTGGCGGCCGGATTTGATGTTGAAAATGTTTTTCAGGCGGGCAATGGCGTTCGACGGTTTCAAAGGAGACTCCATAATACAAAGGACGCGCCACTATAAGGGCTTATGGCAATGCGTCAAGCTGGTATTTTATTACATGATTATGATAATTCTTTTTCAGATTCTCGTCCTTGACACATATGACAAGCGGGCAATAGATTATGACATCTTTAAGATTCGACTTATTCATTTATATACGAGGTCGCTCCCCCATGACCGAGACCGCCACCCCTGACGCCTCCGCCGTCATCGAAACGGCCGCTCCCGCAACGGAAGACAACGATACCGTATCGTTGCTGCCGAAAAAATCGTGGATGACGCGCCAGATGGACAAGGCCGTGCGCGGCGGTTTGCGCGTCATGTTCAAGACATTGTTCGGCGCGAAAATTCGCGGCACCGAAAACTTCAACGGCCTCGAGGGCAAGCCCACGCTGGTCATCGCCAACCACGTTTCCTTTATTGACGGGTTGCTGCTGGGCGCGACGATGCCGATCGAGGCGTCGTTCGCAATAGACACCGGCATGTACAACAAGATCATGAAAAACCCGATGGTGCGTTTCAACCCCATCGCGAAATTCCTGCTGAACCGCATCGATTTCCACCCGCTGGATACCACCAAGCCGCAGGCGATCCGCGCGCTGACGAAACTGGCAAAGGCCGGCCGCCCCGTGATGGTGTTTCCCGAAGGCCGCCTGACCACCACCGGCACGCTGATGCAATCCTTCGGCGGTTCTTCCGTCGTGGCTGCGAATGCCGATGCGCATATCGTCCCCATTTACATGGACGGCCTCAACTTCCTTGCCAAAGGCCTGACGCGCCTGAAGGATTATCCGCACCGCCTGTTCCCCAAGCTTTCCGTGACGGTCATGCC
>JBBRVE010000071.1:0-16210 GCA_038247245.1 Bdellovibrionales bacterium
AGGTGGCTTGCCGTTCAGGTCAATAAGCCTGTTGCGCAGGTTTTCCAGCGATTCGGGATCCAGCTGCGAAAACGGCGTCACCGTGATGCCGCCATCGCTGCCGCCCGTGCGCGTCGTCAGGATGCGCGCCATGAAATCATACTGGTAATAGGTACTTGTGGAGGTGCCGGGGGTCAGCGTGTAATTCACGCTCAGCACGAAATCATTCACCTTGCGGCCATAGTTGTTGTCGTTGAATTCTTCTGCGAGGGACATTTTAAATTTTCCTGTTACGGGTTGAGGCCGCGCACCGGCTTGTTGAGCGTATTGGGTTCCGGCAGCAGCGCGGGCGGGGTGCCGCCCAGTTCCACCAGCCGGTCACGCGCCGCAACCAGCGTATCCCGGTCCAGCTGCGAAAACGGCGTGGTGGTGATGTTGTAATCCGTGCCCCAGTCGGCGCGCGTCAACAGCACGCGGGCGGTGAAATCATAGAAATGGTTGATCTTGCCGGATGTCGCCAGCAGCACGCTGTCGCCGTATTTCGACGTGGTGTGGTTGCCGTTGAAGGAGTTTTTCAGGGATTTTTCTTCGCTCATGATATTTTCTCGCTTCGTTTACGGGTTCAGGCCGCGCAGTTGCTTGTTCAGGCCGGGCGCTTCGGCGGGCAGGGCGGGCGGTTTGCCGCCCAATTCGACCAGTTTGTCGCGTGCCGCCACCAGCACCTCGCGGTCGAGCTGCGCGAAAGGCGTCGTTTCAAAACCGCCCTCACGCGCCGTCATCAGCAAACGCTGTGCGAAATCGTAATACACCCAGTTTACGGCGTTATAAACGCCTAATGTGGCACTACTTTGCATACGCGCGGACATCGCGTTGAAGCTGTCTGTCAGGGAAACATCCTTGCGGTCGCTCATGGGTTCAGTCCCTTGACGGGTTTGTTCAGGGTGTTGGCCTCGGCTGCCAGCTGCGGCGGCTGTCCGCCCAGCTCAACCAGTTTGTCGCGCGCGGCGGTCAGCACGTCGTGGTCAAGATCGGCGAAGCGCGTGACGATAAACGGCGCGGCATTTATCGTACGCTGGCGTTGCGCGAAATCGTAATAGCTGTAGATGCCCGCGTTATAGATGCGCAATGTGACGGCGTTTTCCAGCACACTGTTCACGTGCTGGAATGCGTCCTTCAACGACAGCGGTTCTTTCTGTGCGGCGGGTTTTTTGACGACGGGCGGGGCGGGGTCGTCATAGCCGCCGTCATACATTTCTGCGGAAATCACGGGTTCAATCCTCTTTGCGGTTTAGTGATGGTGGGGGCTTCGGCGGGCAGATCGGGCGGCGTGCCGCCCAGTTCCACCAGCTTGTCACGCATCGTCACCAGCATGTCGCGGTCCAGTTGCGAAAACGGCGTCACATTGAACCCGACCGAGCTGGAGCCGCGCCCCGTGATCAGCAGGCGCGACATGAAATCGAAGGTATGAAAAATGGTGCTCTGGTTGTTGGAGTAAAAGCTGATATCCAGCACATAATCATTCGACTTGACTGCCTTGTACTGGTCGTTGAATGCGGTTTTGACGTCCATCACATTTTCCTTACGGGTTCAGGCCGCGCACGGGCTTGTTCAGCGTCGGCCCTTCCGGCGCCAGTTCCTTGGGCTTGCCGCCCATACTGACCAGCTTGTCGCGCATGTCGACCAGCACATCGCGGTCCAGCTGTGAAAACGGCGTCGTGTTCACGCCGCCCATACCGGAGCCATAGGCATAAATCGTCGTCATGATCCTCTGCTGGAAATCATAAAAATATGTCTGGTAGCTGTACCCAATGCGCAAGACCTGGCTGTTGACCATGCTGGGCTGGTGGGTGCTGTTGAAATCTTCGCTGAGCGACATGTCTGGAATTCCTTTTACGGGTTCAGGCCGCGGACGGGTTTTTGCAGCGTGCCGGGTTCTGCGGGCAGCGCGGGCGGTTTTCCACCCTGGCGGATCAGCTCGTCGCGCATATCGATCAGGCTGTCGCGGTCCAGCTGGTTGAACGGGGTGATGCGCAAGCCGGCTTCGGGATAATCGTCGCTACGCAGGGTCATCACACGCGCCATGAAGTCATAGGCCATCACCTGCGTGTAGCCGCCGACATCGTATTTGACAGTCAGCACATAGCTGTTCGCCATTTCGGTTTCGTAATCGTCGTTAAAGGCGGCGGTGAGGGACATAGGGGACTCCATCGGCATAAATTGTTATGCAAAAGGAATAGCAAAGCCAATTTATTATGTCAAAGATAACCGACCGGATACGCTTGAACGCAGCAGTTTGGGGCAGCCGGGCAGCCGAAGCCGCCCAAAATATGCGTAATTATGTAAAATAATCAGGTGAGCTGGAGAATCACCTTGCCGACGTGATTCCCTGCCTCCAGATGTTCATGCGCCTTTTGCGCGTCGGCCAGCGGGTAAATGCTGTCGATCACGCAGCGTATTTTTTTCTTTTCTACCAGTGGCCAGATGTTTTTCTTCAGCGCCTTTGCAATCTCGCCCTTCACCGCGACAGGCTGCGGACGCAGCGTCGATCCGGTCATGATCAGGCGCTTGGACATGATCTGGAACAAATCAACCTCGACCGTGCGGCCCTTTTGCATCGCGATGCTCACATGCCGTCCGTAAGGCGCAAGGATTTTCAAATTGCGGCCGACATAATCGCCGCCCACCATGTCCAGCACCAGATCGACGCCGCGGTTATCGGTCAGCGACATGATTTCCGCCGCGAAATCCTTCTGGCGGTAATTGATCGCGGCGACGGCGCCCAGCTTTACGCAGGCCTTCGCCTTTTCATCATTGCCGGCCGTCACATAAACTTTCGCCCCGAAGGATTTCGCCACCTGTATGGCGGTCGTGCCGATGCCGGAAGCGCCGCCATGAATCAAAATGCTGTCGCCTTTTTTCAACTGGCCGCGATCGAATAAATTCGTCCAGACCGTAAAATGTGTTTCGCACAGTCCGGCGGCCGTCACCATATCGACGCCTTTGGGCAGCGGCAGGCATTGCACAGCGGGCACAACGCAATATTCCGCGTAACCGCCGCCTGCAACCAAAGCGCAGATTTTCGCGCCTTTTTTCAGCGTGGTCACGCCCTTGCCCAAGGCAGCCACTTCACCCGCGATTTCAAGGCCGGGGATATCGGAAATACCGGCGGGCGGCGGATAGAGGCCTTTGCGCTGCAAAATATCGGGCCGGTTCACGCCGGCGGCTGCCACGCGCACCAGAACTTCGCCCGCCGCCGGTCTTGGCACGGGGCGCGTTTCAATCACCAGCGCGTGGTCATGGATGGCGGCGGCCTGCATGTCGGCGGGAATGCCCTGCTTCTTCACGGCTGCTTTTTTTGCGGAAGATTTTTTTCGGGCAGCTTTTTTTGTCATGGTATTTATTTTCCGCTATGATGAAGGCGATTTGTCAGGGAGAAGTATAGATGATTTTCGACGATGAAACAGACCCGAAAACGAAACGCGCCAAGCCCCGCGCCCTCGACAAAATGTCGGTGCCGGAACTGCGCGACTACGTTGCGCAGCTCCAGGAAGAAATCGCCCGCGTCGAGGCGGATATCGCCCGGAAAGATTCACACCGCAGCGCCGTCGACGCGCTGTTTAAAAAGAGCTAAACGGTTTATTTCGCAACCACGCTCCAGCCTTCGACCAACAGGCCGGGATCATCGGGGCCTGTTTGGGGGCCGCGCGCCAGCTGCATCGTCACTTCAAACTGGCCGTCCTCGACCGCCTGCTGTTCGCCATTTTCGTTGACCAGAAGATACGTGATCATCATGGGCGCGCGCACCAGCCAGCGATAGACACCCTCGACGGGACCCTTGTCCACGATGGTGGCGTTCCCGTTCATGATGGTAGTGACGGAATATTCGTGGTTGCGCACCTTGTCGATGATCTGCGACTGGCCGGCATAGGCCGCGTATTCCGTCCAGCCCTTGGCGGTGAATTTGGGCTTCAGGCGGAACAGTTTGGTGTTCACTTCTTCATACGCGATTTCCGCGCCCGCTTCTGTCAGGCGTTCATAGGTGGCCTTCGACATAAAGGTCAGCATGTCGGTGCCCAATGCCTGTACCCAGGCGACGATTTCCTCCGGGGTGCGGTGCGGGTTCGACAGGTCTCCCTGTTCGCCGATTTCTTCCTTGGGATAGCTCAGCCAGTCCGGCGTCGGTTCGGTCGATGGCGGCGGCGCGGGCGGATCCAGCAGGTTCGGCAGGGGTTTTTGCCCCGTGCCGGGATTTTGTGCGATGACAGGCTGCGCCCATGTTGCCACAAGCACTACAGCCAGCAGACAAAGCCATGAAAACTTCATCAAGATCCCTTTCCTGGAAATACCCTTTAAGCGGCCTTAGACGCAGCTACGCTGCCTTTGCAATCGAACGCAGCACGTATTGCAAAATCCCGCCATTCGCGAAGTATTCGATTTCGTCCAGCGTATCGATGCGGCACCAGACGGTGATTTCGTCGGTCGCGCCGCCGGCGCGGTGAATGACGATTTTCAAATCCATGCGGGGCTGCAAACCGGTTGCGATCCCTGCGATGTCGAAGGTTTCTTCGCCGGTCAGGTTCAATGCCGCGCGCGTCATGCCGTCCTTGAACTGCAGGGGCAGCACGCCCATGCCGACAAGGTTGGAGCGGTGAATGCGCTCGAAGCTTTCGGCCACGACCGCGCGGATGCCGAGCAGTTTGGTGCCCTTCGCCGCCCAGTCACGGGAAGACCCCGTGCCGTATTCCTTGCCCGCAAAAACGATCAGCGGCGTGCCTTCGGCAATGTATTTCATCGCCGCATCATAGATCGGCATTTCGGTATTGGATGGAATGTGGCGCGTAAGGCCGCCTTCCTTGCCGCCCAGCATTTCGTTCTTGATGCGAATGTTCGCAAACGTGCCGCGCATCATGACCTCATGGTTCCCGCGGCGCGCGCCGTAGGAGTTAAAGTCGATCGGGCGCACCTGATAGCTGATCAGGTACGCGCCTGCGGGGCTGTCTTTCTTGATCGAACCGGCGGGCGAGATATGGTCGGTCGTGATGGAATCGCCGAACACGGCAAGCGCGCGGGCACCCTTGATGTCCTTGACTTCCTCGGGCTGCATCGTCATGCCCGCGAAATAGGGCGGGTTCTGCACATAGGTCGATGACGAATTCCATTTATAGGTTTCGCCGCCTTCGGTCTGCACGGCCTGCCATTCGGCGGGGCCGTGGAACACGTTGCCATAGCGTTTCTTGAACATTTCCTGCGTCAGCGCGGTTTTCAGGGTATCGGCGACTTCTTTCTGGCTCGGCCAGATGTCCTTCAGGTAAACGGGTTTGCCGTCGCGGCCGATGCCAAGCGAGTCTTTGGTCACGTCGATCTTTACCGAACCTGCCAGCGCGTAAGCGACGACCAGGGGCGGGGAGGCCAGATAGTTTGCCTTCACGAACGCATGGATGCGGCCTTCAAAGTTGCGGTTGCCCGAAAGCACGCCCGCAACGGTCAGGTCGCCTGCCTTCACCGCTTCCTCGATATGTTCGGGCAGCGGGCCCGAGTTACCGATGCAGGTGGTGCAGCCATAGCCGACAAGGTTGAAACCCAAGGCATCAAGGCTCGCCTGAAGGCCTGCGTTTTCAAGATAATCGGTCACGACCTGGCTGCCGGGTGCGAGGGATGTTTTCACCCACGGCTTCACGGTCAGGCCTTTTTCCAGTGCCTTCTTCGCCACCAGACCCGCCGCCAGCATGACAGAGGGGTTGGAGGTGTTGGTGCAGCTGGTGATCGCCGCAATCACGACATCGCCGTGGTTCAGGCTGTAATCATGGCCCGTCACGGGCACGCTGACGGCGGCTTTTTCGGCACCGGCTTCTTTCAGCAGGCCTTCAATGAAACCGGATGCAGCGGAAGACAGCACCACGCGGTCCTGCGGGCGTTTCGGGCCGGCAAGGCAGGGCTCGATGGTGGCAAGGTCAAGTTCCAGCGTATCGGTGAAGACAGGGTCGGGGGCATTCGCCTCGCGCCACATGCCTTGTGCTTTTGCGTATGCTTCGACCAGGTTGACGCGGTGTTCGTCGCGGCCGGTGAAGCGCAGGTAATTGATGGTTTCGCCGTCGATGGGGAAGAAGCCGCAGGTTGCGCCGTATTCGGGCGCCATGTTGGCAATCGTCGCGCGGTCGGCCAGCGACAGGTTATCGATGCCGGGGCCGAAGAATTCGACGAATTTATTCACAACACCTTTTTTGCGCAGCATTTGCGTGACGGTCAGCACAAGGTCGGTTGCGGTGGTGCCTTCCTTCATCGCGCCGGTCAGTTTCATGCCGATGACTTCGGGGATCAGCATTGATACAGGCTGGCCGAGCATCGCGGCTTCGGCTTCAATACCGCCCACGCCCCAGCCCAGAACGGCAAGGCCGTTGACCATCGTGGTATGGCTGTCGGTGCCGACCAGCGTGTCGGGATAAGCGACAGTCGTGCCTTTGATATTCTCGTCGTCTTCGACCCAGATGGTCTGCGCCAGGTATTCAAGGTTCACCTGATGGCAGATGCCGGTGCCGGGGGGCACGACGCGGAAACGGTTGAAGGCTTTCGACCCCCAGCGCAGGAACACGTAACGCTCCAGGTTGCGCTCGAATTCCACTTTCACGTTTTCGCCAAAGGCGTCCTTGGTGCCGAAATTGTCCACCATCACCGAATGGTCGATCACAAGGTCGACCTTGGCGAGCGGGTTAATCTTTTGCGGGTTACCGCCGAGCGCAACCATCGCGTCGCGCATCGCGGCCAGATCGACCACGGCGGGCACGCCGGTGAAATCCTGCATCAGCACGCGCGCGGGGCGGTAGGCGATTTCCCGGTTGCTGCGTTTATCCTTCATCCATTCGCCCATCGCCTTCACGTCATCGACCGTCACGCTCTGGCCGTCTTCGAAGCGCAGCAGGTTTTCCAGCAACACCTTCATCGAATACGGCAGCCGCGAAATATCGCCGATGGTCTTGGCGGCATCACTCAGGCTGAAATAATCGTAATTCTTGCCGTCCACGGTCAGTGTTTTTCTTGTTTTCAGCGTATCGTGTCCTGTTACCGTCACGGCGAAACTCCCTATTTTTTTCAGTCAGTTACGTTTGTCTTGCTCGGCTGCTTGGTTTATAGTCCAAGCGTTCACAAGATAATAGGCCAATACGTGACCGCTTCAAACCGCCTTTTCACGCTTCAAGATGTCGGCTGCCAGCGCGGCGGGCGTTTGCTGTTCCAGAACTTGTTTTTGGAAATGGCCGAAGGCGATGTGGTGCATCTGGCGGGGCCGAACGGTGCCGGTAAAACCAGTCTGCTGCGCGTGATGGCGGGGGCGCTTCCCTATGAAGGGCGCATTTTATGGCAAGAACTGGATTTTTTGGAAAATGGTACTGCCGCGCATGCGCGACGCTACGCCTTTCTGCCGGCAAATGACGGGCATCTGAAACTTCTGGAAACGGCATATGAAAATATCGCCTTCTGGGCGCGTCTTTGGGGCGTGGGCAATGATATTTCCGAAGCCTCCCTTCGCGCGATGGGGCTGCATGAGCTGCGCGACCGTCCTGTGCGCTATTTTTCGGCGGGACAAAAACGCCGCCTTGGTCTGGCGCGTGTTTTGATGAAGGGCAGCAAGCTGTGGCTGTTCGATGAACCGTTGAACGGCCTCGATGCGGAATCGATGGCGCTGTTCCGTATCGCGCTCGACCATCATGCGGCCAAGGGCGGGATTGCGGTGATCGCGAGCCACTACGCGATTGAACCGCCATCCTCCGGTGCGCTGCGCCGTATTACATTAGGTGCGGCATGAAGGCCCTCTGCGCCATCGTCATGCGCGATACGCGCCTGTTCGCGGCGCGCGGGTCGGAATTCGTGGCAACCTTGTTTTTCTTTGTCGTGGTTGCCAGCCTGTTCCCGTTTGCGCTGGCGCAGGAACCCGCCGCCTTGCAAAAATCCGCTGCCGCGATCATCTGGGTCTGCGCGCTGCTGGCGGGGCTGCTGTCGCTTGATACCGTATTTCAGCGCGATGCGGAGGACGGCACGCTTGACCTGCTCATGATGTCGCCGGTATCGCCGTGGCAGGTCACGCTTGGCAAAATGATCTCGCACTGGCTGCTGTCCGGCCTGCCGCTGGTGATTGCGGCGTTTCCTGTTTCGGTCATGCTGGGCGTGCCGCCGGAAAAATCCGGGCTGCTCTGCGGTGCGCTGGCGCTGGGCACTATATATATGAGCCTGCTGGGAATCGCGGGTGCGGCCTTGACGCTCGGCAGCCGCAGATCCGGGCTTTTGCTGGCCGTGCTGGTACTGCCGCTGCTGATTCCCATGCTTATTCTGGGGGTTATGGGGGCGGAGGCTGCCCTTGCGGATGCCCCTGTTACGGCCTATCTTTTGCTCCAAACGGCGCTGGTGGTGGCAACCCTGCCCCTCGCGCCGGCTGCGGCATCCGCGTTTTTGAAACTGCATTTGAGGTCATGACAACTTTGGGCACCAGGGGCAGTACCATCGGACGCTTCGCCAATCCCGGCCGTTTTCTGGTCTTGGCGAACTATGTGCTGCCGGTCGCATGGGGTCTGACCGTCCTGTTTTTTGCAGCCGGGCTATATGTTGCGTTTTTCGATTCACCGCCCGATTACCAGCAGGGTGAAACCGTGCGCATCATGTATATCCATGTGCCCGCGGCGTGGATGGGGCTGTTTACCTATGTCACCATGGCGGTGGCGGCATTCGTCGGTCTGGTGTGGAAACATGTGTTGGCGGAACTGTATGCCAAGGCTGTTGCGCCTGTCGGCGCTGCCTTCACCTTTATCTGCCTTGCGACCGGGTCACTGTGGGGCAAGCCGATGTGGGGCGCGTGGTGGGTGTGGGATGCGCGGCTGACTTCGGTTTTGGTGCTGTTTTTTTTATATATCGGTTACATGGCGCTGGTCGATGCGTTCGATGACGAGCAGCGCGGCATCAATGCGGGCGCCTGCCTGCTGCTGGCGGGCGCGATCAATATCCCGGTCATCAAATTTTCCGTCGACTGGTGGAATACGCTGCACCAGCCCGCCAGCATCATCCGCATGGATGGCGCGACGGTCGATAAATCGATGCTGCTGCCGCTGCTGCTGATGGCGGCGGCGTTCCATTTCCTGTTCCTTGCGCTCGCCTTCTTCCGCCTGCGCACCGAAATTTTTGCGCGCAAACACCGCGCGGCAAATTTAAGGGGCGCGGCATGACCGGCGACTACGCAAATTTCATCATAGCGGCCTATGGCGTCACCGGCATTGTGCTGGCGGCGCTGGTGATCGCTTCACTGCGCGCATGGGCGAAGGTAAAAAAAGATGGCAATGAATAAAAAAGAACGCCTGCAGTTCATCCTGCTTATCCTCTGCGCGCTTGGCCTTGCGACGACGATCGCGCTTTTCGCGCTGCGCAAGAACGTGTCGTATTTTTTTACGCCGCAACAAGTACAGGATTTGCGCGTGCTGGATGATGCCCGCGTCATGGACGGCAAGATATTCCGCCTTGGCGGGCTTGTGAAGGCGGGCAGTCTTGAAAAAACCTCCGGCGATCTTACGATTAAATTCGTTGTGACCGACGAACTGCGCGACCAGCAGGTCGAATATAAAGGCATCGCGCCCGACCTGTTCCGTGAAGGGCAGGGTGTGGTCGCGACCGGCAGCCTGCAAAAGGATGTATTTGTGGCGACCGTATTGCTGGCAAAACACGATGAAAAATACACGCCGCCGGAACTGGCCAAGGAAATGAAAAAACTGCACGGCGAAAAAACAGGCAATCCCAAGTGATCATCGAACTTGCCCATTTCGCGCTGGCGCTTGCCTTCGTGCTGTCGCTTGTGATGGCGGTGGTGCCGATGTGGGGCGCTGCTGCGGGCAGGATATCGTGGATGGCGCTCGGCCGCCCGATGGCGGTATCGCTCTGCGGGCTTATGACGATTGCGCTGTTCGGTCTTATCCATGCCTATGCGTTGTCGGATTTTTCGGTACTGAACGTGCAGCAGAACAGCCACACCCTGAAACCGTGGATCTATAAAATCAGCGGCGCATGGGGCAATCATGAAGGCTCCATGCTGCTCTGGGGCTGGATGCTGTCGTGCTGGGGATTTTTTCTGGCGACACGCGGGCGGGTCAAGCTGCCGCCGGCGCTGCATGCGCGCGTATTATCGGTGCTGGGCCTGGTCACGTCCGGTTTTATTCTTTATATACTTGTGGCGTCCAACCCTTTCCTGCGCATCGATCCCAGCCCTCGCGAAGGCATGGATTTGAATCCCGTGCTGCAAGACCCCCTTCTGGCAATCCACCCGCCCGTTTTATATGCGGGCTATGTCGGGTTTTCGGTCGCATTTTGTTTTGCCATCGCCGCCCTGATCGAGAAAAAAGTCGACGCCGAATGGGCAGCGCAGCTGCGCCCCTGGGTGCTGGCGGCCTGGGTTTTCATGACGCTCGGCATCATGCTGGGCGCGACATGGGCCTACTACGAACTCGGCTGGGGCGGTTTCTGGTTCTGGGACCCCGTTGAAAACGCGTCATTGATGCCGTGGCTGGCGGGTACGGCGCTTCTCCATTCCGCAGCCGCGCTTGAAAAACGCGGGAGCCTGAAAATCTGGACGGTGTTCCTGTGCATCCTTGCCTTCACGCTGTCGCTGCTGGGCACGTTCCTTGTGCGCTCCGGCGTTTTGACATCCGTGCATTCCTTCGCCTCCGATCCCACGCGCGGGATTTTCATTCTGGCGCTGCTGGGGCTCACAACGGGCGGCGCGTTTTTGCTCTACGGGTTGCGCGCGCCGCATATCACCATCGGCACGTCGTTCAAGCCTGTCAGCCGTGAAACGGGCATCTTGCTGAACAACGTCTTCCTGTTTACTTTTTGTGCGACGGTATTTATGGGCACGCTGTATCCCATTTTCCTGTCCGCGCTGGATATGGGCAGCATTTCGGTGGGCGCGCCATATTTTACCGCAACGCTGACGCCGCTTCTGGTGCCGTTTGCAATATTAATGGGCATCGGCCCGCTGCTGGCATGGCGCGAAGCGTCTTTTGTTTCCATCCGTGCGAAACTCTACCTGCCATTGGCGCTGACGGTTGCGCTGGCGGCCGCCATCGCCTTGATGCCGTGGCCGGACCGGGTTTTCACTGTCACAATGTTCGCCTGCGCGGGCTGGATATTGTTCACCACGCTGTCGGATTTTATACGCAAGACGCAGCGCTTCACGCAGATCCGCAGCATGCCGCCCGCCTATTACGGCATGGTCATGGCACATGCGGGCATCGCGGTACTGTTGATGGGCGCGACGGCGGCGACCGTGTGGAAAGAAGAGAAAATTCTGTGGATGACGCAGGGCGATACGGTCGCCTTTGCCGGTAAAACGCTTAACTTCATCGGCATCCGCCCCGATGTGGGCAAAAACTTTACCATCGAGCGCGCGATTTTGTCGCTGCAGGGCGAGAAGGACGCCGCGCCCGATTTCCTGTTGCCTGAAAAACGCTGGTATCCGGCGCAGCAGCGCGAACTCAGCGAAACCGCGCTGAAAACCGACGGTTTCGCGATCAATTATGCCGTCATGGGCGATCAGGATAAAATGAACCCGCTGCGTCGCGTGATACGGCTTTACCACCATCCGCTGGTGCTGTGGGTGTTGCTGGGGGCGTTGATGATTGCAACGGGCGGGTTGATGGCAATGGCCTCGCCATCAAAATCTACTTCGCCGTCAACATCTTCTGCAGCACGCAAGGTGCAGGCATGAATACGCGCGCCTTTATCCCCTTCGGCATTTTTATCTGCATGATCGGATTGTTTGCCGTGCCGCTGCTGCAGGGCAAAGACCCTGCCATCCTGCCCTCCGCCATGATCGGCAAACAGGTGCCGGAATTCACGTTACCCATGGCGACGGGCGACGGCAAGCTTGCCACGGCGGATATGCTGCACGAGGGAAAACCTTTCCTTGTCAATTTTTTCGCGTCATGGTGCGTGACCTGCAAGGGTGAACAACAGGTGCTGGCAAAATTCACGCAGAAAACCGGCATCGCCGTTTATGGCATCGATTACAAGGATACCAAAAAAGACGTCGCCGCATGGCTGGAACGGCATGGCAACCCGTTCCGCGCAACGGGGTTTGATGAAGCGGGGCGCATCGCCATCGATTTCGGCGTGTATGGCGTGCCCGAAACATTTCTGGTCGGCGGCGACGGCATCATCCGCTATAAACATGTCGGCGCGTTAAAACAGTCGGATATGGACAGCGTCTTCGGCCCGCTGCTGGAGAAAACGAAATGAAGAAGGTATTGCTGGTTATCCTGCTGCTGTTATCGATTCCCGCCCTTGCCGTGCAGCCCGACGAGATCCTGAAAGACCCCGTGATGGAAACCCGCGCGCGGGATATTTCAAAACAGCTGCGCTGCCTTGTCTGTCAGGGCGAGGATATTGACGAATCAAATGCGGGGCTTGCGGGTGACATACGCAAATTGGTGCGCGAACGCCTTGTTGCGGGCGACAGCGATACGGCGGTGCTGGCCTTCGTGCAGGAACGCTATGGAGATTATGTGTTGATGAACCCGCCCGTGAAGCCCGCAACATGGCTGCTATGGGGCGCACCGCTGCTGGTGCTGCTGGCGGGTTTTGGCGTTGCGTTGCGCTATCTGCGCCGCCTGCCGAAAGGTGACGAGTGATGTGGGGTTTTTATATCGTGGCCTCGGCGCTCACGGCCGGTGTGGTCATTAAAATCATGATGACACTTGCCAATCGCGGGCGTTTCCGTCACGCGGGCGCATCCGATATTTCCGACAAAAAACTTTCCATGGTGCTGGCTGTCCTCCTGCCGCTGGGCGCACTTGCTGTTTATCTGCCGCTCGGCCGCCCCGACCTGCCGTCCTCGCCTGCGATCTTTTCGAATATGGAGGAGACCTTTTTGCGGCAGGAGGCGTTGATGAAGGAACGCCCGTACCAGATTCTGGTCGAACAAAACCCCGACGACCTTGGTGCGCTGTTGCAACTGGCGACAATCAATTTCCGCACCGGCGATTTCAATCAGTCAGTGAAATTCTACAAGCGCGCGGTCGTGCAGGCGCAGAAAACCGACAACGCCCTGCTGCGCGTGTATGCGGTGTCGCTGGGCGAAGTGCAGGTGCTGGCATCCGGCGGCACCGTCGGCGATGATGCGATCGGCACATTCGATTACGTCCGCACCCTTTATCCCGAAAGCCCGATTGCGCGCTATTACCTTGCGCTGGCCAAGGCGCAGCGCGGCGATCCCGCCACGGCGATTGCGGAATGGGAAGCCCTGCTGGGCGAAGGCGCGCCACGCGCCTATTGGAAGGCGCAGGTGCGGGACGGCATCAGCAAGGCGCGGGCGCAGTTGAAATCTGTTAATGGCGTCGCGCCCGATTAACGACGGCACACATGGCTCATCCGCGTGTATTCGGCGGCCGAGTCGATGACGGCATGGCGCTTGAGGCGTTGTTTTTCTATTTTTTTCAGCTCAACGGTCACGGCATCGCGGATGCGCGTCAGCAGGCTCTTGCGAATATCGGTCGCGCCCGCATCGTCTACGGGGCCTGATTTGGCGGGGCGCTTCAGGGCTTGTTCGATGGCGGCGCGCATTTTCGGGACGCCAGCCTCAAGCAAATCCACATCGTTCTTTACATGGCGCATTTCATGCTTGCGTGTTTCAATGTCCCGGCAGCCGCCCCTGGGGTAGTTTTTCGCGATATAGACAGCGGCGGTATAGGACACCTTCACCGTGACTTTTTCCGGCCAGACGCATTGCAGCCCCGTCGTGCGGTTTTTCTTGTGCACGAAGCTGATATTGTATTTGTCGCGCGTCGTTGAATGGGTGTAGCCGCCGACGACGGGGAATTGTTTCGACATCGGCGGCAATTCGCGCTTCATCTCGTCGGAGGTTTTTTTATAGCTCCATTCCGGTTTTTCGATGCTCAGGATAAAATCCATATTGGGCTGGATTTCCGGCGTGCAAAGACCGAGCGCAGTCATCACATAGGCAACAGCGGGCAGGGCGGCGGACGGCATGTGTTATTGCCCCTTCGGGCAGAGGCGGCTTTCCATCAGGTATTGCTGGCGCGTATCGATCATTTGCTGCCGCGCAAAGCGTACTTTCTGGAACTCGTCCACTTCCGCCACCAGCTTGTCGCGCACCGCGTCGACCAGCAGCCCCTTGGCCTTTTCGACGCTCGTAAAGGGCATCGGTCCCATCTGCTGCAGTTTGCGCACGGATTCTTCGAGTTCCAGGCGTATTTTCGGCAGGAATTCGTTGAAGGCGATGATGTCGGTGTTCACATGGCGCATTTCATGGTCGAGGATCACTTTGTACCGGCACGTGCCTTGTTGCCATTCATTCGCGATCATGATTCGCGGCGCGTATTCGATGGTCACGCGCACCGCGATGATCCCAACGCAGTATTTGCCGGGCGCGCCGTTTGCTAATTCAAAGCTGACTGTGTATTGCGGCGCCAGTTCGGACAGGTGCAGCCCGCCGACGGTGAAAATCTCGTTCTGGCTCTTGGCAAATGTGGTGCTGACCTGATACTTGCCCAGTTCCGACCCCGGTTTATCGGTGATCAGCACGGGCGGTTTGTTCGTGAACGACATCTCCACGCCCTGCAAGGGCGCTGCGGCGTCGCAGGCCATCGCCTGCCGCGCGGCACCCGCGATGCAGGCAGCCATCAGGCAGAAAACGAGAATTCTTGGCCCCAAAGCCATCATCCGCGCGACCGCGACGACTTCGCGCCGGACTTCACTTTTTCTTTCACCTTTTCCTTCGCCTGTTCCGCGCCGGATTTCAATTTGCCGATCGCGCCGCCGATTTTTATGACGTCGTCGATGCGGCGCGCCAGGAAGGCCCAGGTTTTCTCAAACCCGTCCGATTTATCGTTCAGCCAGTATAGTGCGGTCGATGACTGTACGCCCGACAACAGCAGTCGTTTGGTGTAATGGTTGTAGTCGGTCGACGTATCGCCACAGGCGCGCCAGATGGTATCCGCCGTGCGCCAGACCATTTTTGGCAGTTGCAGGTTACGCGGCGGCATCGCCAGAAACGCCAACGCGGACGACAGCGCCTGACGGTGCGGTGTCAGGATTTCAAGGCGCGTGCGCACGCAGAATGCCACGCGGTCGCGGATGCGCAGCTCGGCCAGTTTCTTCGGGTTCAGCTTTTCGGCCATGCGGTCATCCGCCCATTCGGCGAAATATCCGGCCAGTGATACGGCTCCCTTCGGGAAGGCTTCATTCACGGCGCCATCCTCCAGTTTCAGTTTTTTGGCCGCGCGCGCCAGCACCTCGTCCGTCCAGCCGTCAAAGGCGACATCCGGCAGCGCGGCTTCGAATATCCGGCGGCGCAGGTCGGGGCCGGTTTTTGCCGATTTCTTGGCCATGGTGGTGTCCTGTCTTGAGAGGCTACAATTACCTTATCAATCTAGCCCCGTTCAGGACGGAAGCAAAGCGCGCCCGCGATGATTCTGACAAGAAAAACAGTAGACAGTTGGAATCACGGCGGAACGCTGTTACTTTAATCGTGTAAAAAGAAGCAGGAAAAGCCAGCCACCATGCTGTTCAGCGGTAAAAAGAACAAAATCGGCCAGTTATGCGCGGAAATCGTGACACAGTCGGACGATGCCGTGGTGATTGTCGACAATTCGCACCGTATCGTGCTGTTCAACCAGGGCGCGGAGCTGATGTTCGGCTATCCCGAAAAGGAAACGCGCGGCGAACGCCTCGACCTTTTAATGCCCGAACGGTTCCAGCTGCAGAACGAAGCGATGCTGGAGGAAATCGGCGCGGAAACCAGCGGCAAGATATCCCAGCAGCGCCGCACCCGCCAATTGCACTGCCGCCGCAAGGATGGCAATGAATTCACGGCCAGCGCGCGGATACTGCGCCTTGCGCAGGGCGGGGCGCTGTATTACGCCGCCATCTTCCGCGACATCAGCCAGAGCAAGAAGACCGAAGAAGAGTTGCTGCGACTGGCCGCGACCGACCCGCTGACCGGTGCTTATAACCGCCGCGAATTTTCGCTGATGGTGGAGCGCGAGGCTCTGCGGTCCCACCGTTACCATCACGCCCTGTCGTTGATCATGTTCGACCTGGATCTGTTCAAAAAGCTGAATGACAGCTATGGGCATTCGGCGGGGGACAAGGCCCTGCAGCGTTTTACGACCCTCTGTACCAATACTTTACGGAATGTTGATATTTTCGGTCGCTGGGGTGGCGAGGAATTCGTGGCGCTGCTGCC
>JBBRVE010000072.1:0-15480 GCA_038247245.1 Bdellovibrionales bacterium
CAGCACATTTTTCGGCTGCGAGAGTTTTGCGAATTCCATCAGCTCGGGCAGGCGCGCATGGGCGTGGGAATAAAGCGTGTCTTCCGTCTTGGTCAGGACCTTGAAACCCTTGGCGCGCAGGATCGACAGCATGCGCTCGCGCATGGCTTCCTGCCCCGGAATGGATGTTGCGACCAGCAGGATGATGTCTTTGTCTTTGTCGAGCGTCAGCGAAGGATGCACGCCATCCGCCGCGCGCGGCAGCACGGAATTGGGCATGCCGGTTGCGCCCGTGACGATGACGACGGCGGATCCGGGGCGTGCTTCGGCAAGGTCTTTTGCGGCGCGGCCCTTGTCGAGCATCCGCACTTCGATTTCGCGGCCCAGCGCATCGGAAAGGCTCATGCCCGTTGCCTTCAGCGCCGACATCGATTGTTCGTGCGACCAGCCGGAAATCCACAGCGAACGGTTGCAATCCGCCGCAACCTTGGCGACCGAGGCGAGGTTTTCTTCGTAGCCACTCAGTACCCCGATCACGAAACGCTTGCCCGGATATTTTTTCATGAGGCCGCGCAATGTGTCGCGCACTTCTGCCTCGTGGATCGTCGGGATATCGCGGTCGGCGCCGGTGGAATCGAGCAGCAGCAGGTCGACGGGCTTGCCCGCGATCATGCGGTTGAATTGCGCGTTGTTGAACGCAGGCCCCCAGACAACGGTCGGGTCCAGCTTGAAATCGCCGGGGTTCAAAATATTCCCCTCCGGCGTTTCGATGAAAAATCCTGCGGATTGCGGTGTGGAATGCGATACCCAGAACGCGTTGACCTTGACCTTGCCTTCGGCAACGGGCGTGCCGGGAGCAATCGAAATCATTTCCGGCCAGTCTTCGGGGTCGATATTCGCGTTGGCGAGTTCCTGTTCCAGCCTTTTCACCGTATAGGGTGTCGCGTAAATTTTCGGCAGCTCATAACCCATCAGGATATAGAACGGGATCGCGCCGATATGGTCGACATGGTTGTGGGTCAGGAAAATGGCGTCGACCGGCTCGGCGGGCTTTTCGGCGCTGCCTTTTTTGGCGAAGTGACGCTCCATGTCGGGTATGACGTTATCGCAGGCGGAAAGTTCGGGGTATTCGGCAAATTTGCTCTCGCCGATCAGCGCGCCGGCATCGAACATCAGGCGCGTGGTTTTGACCGCGCCATCGGCACCGGTTTCGGAATAGACAGCCATACCGGCGTTCGCGCCGATGCGGTGTTTGTTATTGCCCCCTAATACATGCCAGTGCAGCGATTTCCCGTTATCGTTTTTATTGTTGTCGGGAGGTGCCTGCAGGTCGGTCATGCGGCTGCCCCTTCATCGGCGATGCGCATCCATGTCCACAAGATGGCATCGAGATGCGCGGGTTTGGGCGGGTTGTCGGGGCCGGTGAATTGGGGGAGCGTAATGACCATCTGCTGCAGCTCATCATGGCTGATCTTCAACCGCTCCGCTGTGGGATAGGTTTCGATAAGCGCGCGTGCAATGCTTTCCCGATCGGACCAGGTCAATGGCATCAAAGTATCCCCGTAACTATGGATAGCTTGAATCGGAAGATACCAGACACTAGATGTTGTGTCGACTGGGTGCGGAGCGGTTGTTCAAAAGAAGCAAGATTGTGATTATTACATAATCATATAACAAGATTATCCCGCGCTGCAGCAAGCAGGCGCGGGATAATGCAAATTCAAGACCGGCGGGCTGTTAGCAGGGGCCCGTGGCCGATGTGTCTTCGCAGCCATAATTGCCGTCGGCGGAGGGGTTGTTGCCCGAAACGGGTGTCCAGGGGCATTCAAAAACCGCAGCGGCGGGGCCGGTCAGCATCAGCACAAGGCCGACAGCCGCCAGAACAATCGTTGTTTTCTTTTTCATGTCATGTCTCCCATGTCGTACGAATTCTTGGCGCGCCTGTTTTAGCGGGTGGGCGCGGCGTCATCCAGGTCATGCGGGATGTCGGAGTCGAGGTTGTTGGCATAGGTCGCCGCCGACATCCAGACCAGTTCTTCCCAGCGTTTGTACAGGTCGTTCATCTGCTGCATCTTGATCGCGTTGATCGATCCCTGTTCGCGCAACACGGCTTCGGGCTCGTTCACCATGCGGACCACCCATTGCGGGTCGCGGTGGCGGTCCATCGTGACCGCCTGCATCAATTCGCGATAGCTGGCATCCGTTGCGGCGTCGCCGGGGGGCAGACCCGCCGCCACGCGCACGTCCTGCGTATTCACGCCGGAACCGCCGGCGCGTTCCGCGATCAGCTGGCCGATCACGTTATAGACGGTATTCAGGCGCGCGCTTTGCGAACGGCGGTCGAGAAGGGTTTCCTGGCCCTGCGGCGCGTTGATAACCTGTGCAGGCACGGGGTTCGGCGTCTTCAGGTTCACGAAATAACGGGTCGCGGCCTCGACGATATCGCGCTGTTTTGCGTCCTGCATGTCGATCGTTTGTTTGTCGCCCCACAGCAGGCCGGGGATATCGGTGTGCCTATGCGCGGTCACGGGATCGCCCGCGGCGGCGCAGCCCTGGTCGCCAACGGCGGGGTCGCACCATTTCGCCACATAATCGTTCCACAGCCAGTTGTTTTCAGCGCCCGAGCCTTTTTCGGACGGAGAACCCACAGCGTTCGAACGGCGCGGCTGCGCTTCTTTCGCCATCGCGCGGGAAAGCGCGCGCGACATCAAATATGCCTTCGTCACGCCGCCGGAGGTTCCGCCGTCTGCGGTTGCGAGCGAATCTACCGTACAGGACGCTTCGTTCGGCTGATAGCGGCGCGTGGCTTCGACCTGTTCCTGGTTCACGTCGTTGGTGATTTCGTTTTGCATCTGCGCGTCCATGAGCGAACCCAGCTGGCGCGACTGGTCGACCTGGTCGGCGGAAAGCTGCATCGTCTGGTGCTTCATCGCGCAAAGGAAGCAGTTATGCGACGAGTTCCACCACCAGTTGGTAAGACCCACCCGGATGTTAAAGTCGAATTCAAAGAGGCGGTTCAGCATCTCGTACTTCGCGCGATGCGTGACCAGTTCGGTGATGAAGTTTTCTTCCTGGTCGATAAAGTCGTTCAGCTCGTCCACGATATCGGAGGCAAGGTCGCTGAAGTCGGAGGATGCGTCACCTGGAGATTCGCAAGCCTGCGCATAGGCATTACCCGAAGGGGCCAGTATCGCGCAGAAGGCGAGCACGGGGAGCGCCATCCAGAGCGAGGATTTCTTCGGCGTTTCGGCGACAGGCCCAGTTTTGCGGAACATGTGCTCTCCTTACCGGATCGGTACGTTGGTTTGCTGGTCGGTCGTCACGTCGCCCTGGTTCTCGTCAAGCCAGTTTGCCGTTTCTGCCACGAAGACATTGGCAATTTTCTCGGTTTTATCGACCAGCTTATAAATCAGCATCAGGTTATAGGCCTGCAGGAAGACTTCTTTGCGGTTGGTGGTCGATGCACTGTCGCCAAGGTCAACGTAATAGCTGGGGTTCCACAGCTGCTCCAGCGTCGACTGGCGGATTTCGCGGTCGGAAGGCTTCGCGTTGGCGTCAGTGATGCCCTGGCTCTGGCGCAGCGCCTGCACTTCGGGTGCGGCCTGGCCGGGTGTGCGCTCGCCGACCACATCGTAAATCAGCGCGCCGACCGCATCCATCTGCGTTGCGTAGGCGCGTTGTTCCTGACGGCGGTCTTTCAGCGAAGGTGCGGCAAGCCCGTCAACGGGAATAGGCGCGGGCGCTTCGTAACCGATCAGGTTATAGACCAGTTCATTCACGGCCAGTTTATAGTTGGGGTCGGTGTTCATCGGGATCGTTTCACGGCCGAACAGGGTTTTCGACGGCGTGACGTGCGCGTTCACCAGCGGGTTACCCGCCGCGCAACCGGACTTACCGCCGTTCATGCGGTCGTCGCAGAACAGCGTGCGGTAGCGGTTCCAGCGCACCTGCGCCAGCTGGCCGGGGCCTTTTTGCGCATCAGAGCCGGTGCCGTTCAGGCCAACGCCGGTAAAGTCTTTGCCAAGGCCGGAGGACATCGCCTTGGCCGTGCGGGTGGTGGTCGCCATATAGCGCGCGGCGGTGTCGAAGCGGCAGCCTTCGTTCGTCGGCTGGAATTGTTTCTTGGCCTGAATTTCCACGCCCTGTACGGTGCGCTGGTTGAGCGTCATGTTACCGGTGTCGAACAGGCCGTTCATGTTACGCGTCCCGTCGTTGAGCGACGAGTTCAACTGCGCGGTCATGTCCTGCAGCGCTTCCAGATAATCGTCCCAGAAATCGCGCAGGCGGTTGTAAAGGCGGGTTTCGAACGCCTTCAGCGCGGCGTTCAGCAGCGCTTGCGTGATTTGCGTCGTGAGCGTCCAGGCGGTAGGCAGGATCGCGCCGCCCGTGGGCGGAACGGCCAGATAGTTCGCGTTCAAAAGCGCCACGGTCGAAGCGGCGAAACCGGCCGCCGCAATCTGCGTGACACCGGGAAATTCGCACTGGGCGGATGCCGGGGCCGGCGCAAAAAGTATCGCAAGGGCAAGAACGGCTGCAGCTATTTTAATATTCAACGCGATTTTCAGGCGGAACATGTTATTTCGTCCTTTCTGCCTGCGGAACGGTCGCGGGCATCTGGTCGGCCAGGATCGATACCTGGACAGCCAGCGTCAGGCCCATGCGCTCCAGCAGTTCGTAATAATCGCGCAGCTGCATTAAATAGAAGCTTTCGATGGTCAGCTTCTCCATCTCGAGGTCGGATTCGTCGGTCGTCATGCCGTTCGCGTATTTACCCGAGTTGAAGCGGTCGATCGAGATGGCGTGCAGGACTTCCTTATAGCTGGGGTTGTCGGACATTTCGCAAGGCGAGCCGTCTGCTGCGGTCGAGCAGGTACCGGCGGGGCCGGTCGTGGCGCCGGCGGTCGGCTGTGCGCCGCCTTCCTGACGGAGCGCGGATACCCAGGTCGCAAGGCGCGTGCCGGGCGTGCGCCATGCAATGCCCAGCTGCGGCGTGGCGCGGATGGCGGCCATGCGCGCGATATACGAGCGACGGTCGACGAATTCCTGTTGTGCCTGCGCCGAATTCATGACCTGTGCCGACATCGGGTCGGGCGTGGGGTCGCCAGTCAGGTTGTCAAGCAGCGCCTTGGTCGCGGCCTCGTATTTCGGGCCGTTCACGGGGTCATGCAACGGGATCGTCAGCGTGCCGTACAGTGTCTTGGTGATCTGGGCATCGGCGTTGTAAAGACCGGGCGGCGTCGCGCCGGTGCAGTTGTTGCCCCCGTCGTTGTCTGTCGGGTCGCAGAAGGTGCTTTCATAGGTGGAGCTGCGCGCCTGCAGTTTCGCGCCACGGCCTTTGGCAGAGGGGGTGCCGCGGCGGTTGAGGCCGTCATCCAGCGTGACCTGCTGCATCGCCTTGCGCATATTGCCGGCGATATTTTGCTGGCGGCCGGAACCACCCGCCGCGCCCGCACCGACGCAGGCCGCGTTTTCCGTCGCGCGGAAGACACGCTGGTCGCGTTGTTCCTGTTCCATGTGGCCGACGTTGACCTGGTCTTCGTCTTCCGCGTCCTGGCCCGCCTGGAAGGTGCGGTTCTGGTCGGCGGCAGCCGTGCTCATCTGGTCGGTCATGTCCATCAGGGACGGCTTCATGCCGTAGTACCACATGGTGTCAAACCAGTCGATGTAACCAAGTTCGATATCGTTCAGGCGGTCCATCAGCGCGTAAAGCATCGCATCGACGATACCGCCCAGATAACCTTCAAGACCGTTACCGGAGTTAACGATACCGCCGCCGCGCTGCGTCGCCTGATAGGGGGGAATTTGGTTGACCAGATTCTCCAGGGTGGTCTCGAACGCGTTCCAGATCGTGTTGACGGCCGTTTCGGATGTCGTTGAGGGCTCGCAAGGCGGCGTTACCGGGGGCGTTGCGCAGGCAGACGGGCAAGGACCGCCCGTCACAACCACGGGGGTAGCCGGCGGCACGTTCATCTGCGCGTGGCAGGCGCTGTTGTCGGCGACCATCGCGTTATAGCCGACAAGGAAGAAGCCGATCATGACAGCGGCCATCGAGCCCATGCCGAACCGGAAACCGGACAATTTCTGCAGCAGCGTTTTTTTCATGTCGGTGCTCACTTTGTCGGTCTGTCGTCAGTGTTTTCAAGCAGCGATTTCGAGGCGCGGACGTTTTCCGATACTTCCGCCGCCAGCATAACGGAATAGCGGTCCATCAAGTCAAGCTGGTCGGTCAGCTGCATGGCCTGGAACGCCTGCTGGATGACCATTTCACGGCCGTTGTTTTCGGGGTTGTCGAGCTGGTCGACGCTGTAGGTACCTGTGCGGAAGCGTTCCGACATCATGACCTGCATGATCTCGTTGCGCGACGGGTTCTGGTTGGGCGCGAAATAAGCCGGGTCAACGCCCGCGCCGCCCGCCGTATTGCCGGAGGCGCCGACCGCGATGCCGCGCATTTTTTCAAGGAACTCGCCCGATTTGGAGCCGGGCGCGCGGCGTGCGACGACGAAATAGAGGGCGTCGTAAACGGATTGGCGTTTCGCCTTGTACGATTCGCCGATCATGACCTGTTCCTGCCCCTTGGCGGAGTTGGTTTCGACAGCGCCTGCGGGAATCGGCTCGCGCACGCGGGGCTCTGCAATGTTCTGGATCAGGTCGTTGACGATGCGTTCGGTGTCGGGATCTTTCAGGTCGATCGTGTCCTTCATGAACACTTCGCCGGCGACGTCGATATCGCGGCCGACAAACGGGCCTGCGGCGACGCAGCCGGAGGCGCCTGCGTTTTCGGTCGGGTCGCAATAATTGTTGATGTATTTCGTCCAGCGCGCCAGCTGTTCTGGGCCGGAGCCCTGCGCGCCCGTGGAACCCACAGCGTTACCCGTGCGCGGCACCTGCGCCGCAGGGGCGGAGGCCGCATAGGTGCGGCTGAAAACCGCGGCGCGGGTCATGCCACCCGCAACCGTACCCGCCTGACAGACGTTTTCACCAGGACGCAATTCGCGGTGCGACTGGATTTCTTCTTTCATCATGTCGCGGTTGGTGCGGTTCAGGTTCTGCACGTCCTGAAACTTCGCCATTTGCACGTCCTGGTGCTTGTCCATCGTGACAAGCTGGTCGGTCATGTCCATCATCGCAGGGCGCAGGTTGTAGTACCAGAAGGTGTCCCACCAGTCGATCTGGTTCTGGCTCACTTCATAAATTTTCTCGGCGATCGCGAGACCGAAGCCGGTTTCCATCGCCCATGCATAATAGATTGTGAGGTAAGTGGTGGCGAAAAGAACACCCGATGTGATCGGGCTTGCGAAGACCTGCGTCAAACCCGCAGTCGGCATACCGACGTAAGTACAGATCGTGCCGCAAGTACAGACCTGCGCATTCGCATTGCACGATGTCAGCACGTTCATAGAAAGGAAACCCGCGCCAAGCATCGCGATCAGCGAAAAGATCAGTACGAATTTCTTGACGACGCCCAGTTTTTGCATGGCCCCAAAATCCCCATGAGCAAAAATTCATCAAACAAGCCGAAAGTCACGGTCCCGCCAAACGCCGGCAGGCGAAACTGCTGTTCCGACTATATTCTTACATCATATCACATTTAGTTAAAATGTGACAGATTTTGAAAACAATAGGGAAATTCAACCCCTTGCGAGGGGGTCAGCGCGTGAGGTCGTAAGACTTCACAACCAAGACTCTGGGACCGCTGGCACTTTGGTGCAGCTGTCCATAGGGCTGGGGACGCACGGTCGCAAACTTGTCGAGGAGGCCGCCAACCGCCTGATCATACGACCCGTTACTGGCAATGTTGTCCGACAGACGATAGTCATAATCGATAGACCAGTAAAGTTCGACTCCGGCTTGCTCCGACCATGTTTTCAGCACGTCGCGCAGTGTCTGGCCCTTGGTGCCTTTCCAGTCGCCGTTCATGGCAACGGGCGTTGCGGTGGTCGCGCCGACGGCGGTCGCCGAAGACGACATTGCCGCGTCGGCAGCGGAGCGCGAATAGGGCGTTGCGGCTGCAAGCTGCTGCGGCTCGCTCGAGGTCGAAGATTCAGCCATGGGTGTGGGCAGCGGATCCGAGGACATCGAGGTGTCGGCGGGCATCGGCGCCGCCGCCGGAGCGGGAGCGGGTTCCGCCGCAGCGGGCATATCGCCGCCAGCCGTATCGGGCGGCACGGCAACGTTGCGGGTTTCCTGTTTGGTGCCTTGCGTCCAGCCGAGGCGTTCCAGCAGCGAGGAGCGTTTTTCGCGGTGGATCGTGACAGGTTTTTCCGAGATGACGGTCGACTGCACGGGCGCGGGCGACGTGATGGCCCTCGGCGCGGTGTCGGACGGCACAGCATTCATGTTGTCAGACGGTACAGCCGTCATGCCGAGGCTTGCGTCAGATGCGGCGGGCGCGTCCATGGCCGCTGCCTGCATCGGTTGTTCGGGAGATGCGTAATTGCCGATGATGACGGCGCTGTTCTGGATGCGATAGCCAAGGCCCTGCGCCGCCAGCATGTCTGCCAGCACGCTCTGCCATGATTTACCGCCCTGCCAGGAAACGGAGACGCCGGGGTTCACGCCCGACGCAAAAGAATATTGATAGCCGGCGGGCACAACCTGCTGCAGCGCGATCACGAGCGGCACATCGGAACCGAAACCTGTCAGCACATCGCCTGCAGGTTCGGCCATCGGCGCCGCAGCGACAGGTGCGGGCGCGCTGTACATCGGCACGGCATTCACAGGAGCGGAGGTGACGGGAGCCGATGTCATCGGCGCAGGCGCTGCATCTGCGGGTTTTTCCCACGAGGTGACGGGCGTCATGTCGTCATTCGGCTGCGTGTCGACGGGGGCTGCTTCCGGCGCGGATGCGGCGGGAGCGCCCAGCGGGCCTTTCCATTCAAAACCTGCATGGGCCGTGGCGGCAAAAGCGATGATCGCAACACCGGAGAAAAGCACGGCTTTTTTCAGCAAATTCGTCTGGGTCATGGGTAGGTATCCTAACGCCTGTCAGCTTGTTAAAAACAAATCGAATGATCTTTTATAGGCCGAGTCTCCACCCTAAATCAATAGACGGAAAGGATTTTTCGGCATGGGCAAAGGATGGGTCTTGCAGTGGAAAGCCGGAACGCGGGGCCGCCGCCTCAGGCGGAGCCGGTATCCTGCAGCTTGCGGCGGCGGGTCCAGATCCAGCCGGGGCGTTTGGGCCCGATGATCCAGACGCGGATGGAGCGCAGGGCCGCCGGGAAGGAGAGGGATTTGCGCTCGAACATCCAGAAAATGGTCATGACCGAAATGGCGAGCATCAGCGTCCACAAACGGGCATGGACAAGAACGAGGACGACGAAGAAGCCGGCGCGGGCGTCGAAAATGAAAAACCGCACGGTTTTCATGGAGTTACGCCAGTGCCATCCCTGTATCGGTTGATCAGCCATAATGCGCTACCCCAATCTATTATTTGCTGTGGACGTCGCTTGATTCCATTTTCGGCTCGCTGTCATCCATATCCACGGCCTCGCCGGCTTCCTGCGCCGCGATACGCTTGAGCGCATCCTGCGCGGCCTTGGAGCCCTGAAGGTAAACGAGATAGTGCCGCTTTTCAATAAGACCGGATTCGAAGGCGCGCCGCGCCTGGCTTTCCATGGTCTTGCCGTATTTGGAAACCATCGCCATCAGCTCCGCCGGCCATTTATCATAGGTCATGTTCAGCAGCGTTTCGCGGATTTCCTCGGTAAAGACCATGTATTCGCGCAGTGCCACGCGGCCGCCGCCGATGCGGGGCACCAGCGTCTGCGTCACGATCATGCGGACGGTCTCCATGAGCGAGAAGGCGCGCTCGTTACGCTCGCCGGGTTCGAACGTGGAAACCATGCGTCGGATGGTCGAGGCCACACCGGTCGTGTGAACGGTCGAGAACACCAAGTGGCCGGTCTGGGCGGCTTCGATCGAGGCGGAAATTGTTTCGCGGTCGCGCGATTCACCCACCAGGATAATTTCAGGCTTGCGGCGGAGCGCGTTACGCACGCCGGCTGCGAAGGTCGGGATGTGGCGCGGCACTTCGGTCTGCGCCACCAGCGACCGGCGCGACACAACCGAGTCGTAGGTAAATTCGATAGGCGCTTCGTATGTCAGGAGCTTGCCGCAGCCGTGATGGGATTCGATGAGCGAACGGATGCCCGCCGCCAGCAGCGTGGATTTGCCCGAGCCCGTGGGGCCGGTGACAAGAACAATCCCGTTGCGGGGACGCCAGCCGTCGATGATTTCTTTTTCGATTTTCAGCTGCGCGAATGTGGGCGGCGCGGAGGGCAGCACACGCATCGTGATCTGCACGCCATCGCGGCCTTCGGCGAGAATTGCGGTGATGTTGACGCGGAAACGTGAACGCGTGAAGCGGTCGGTCATGACCTCGTACGCCAAGTCGATGTCGGAACCGCCGGCCAGAATCGCGAGCGCCTCCGTGCCGTACAGGCGCGTGACAAACGTCACGATGTCGGCGGCGTCGAGCGAACGGTAGGTGACAGGATAGAGCGAGCCCGAGATCTCGCACATGACAGGGCGGTTGGTCTGGATCGATACGTCTGACGAGCCCTGCTTGATGCACCAGAGCAGGAACGGGTCGACATGCATTTCATTGAATCGGTCAGGCTCTCCGGGCCAGGTGGACTTGAGGTCGTCGACACCCTTCTTGAGGAGACTTACCGGTCTGCCGGCTTCCATAGGTCTGCCCCCGTCAGGAATTGTGAGGGCCCCGTAATGCGAAGCGCGCGGTCACCCACCCGCATCTCGTTCCGGCCGCCGGTGACTCCACGGTCTTCCTGCAGCGCGTAGGGCTGTGAAATTTTTCCTTCGGCCAGCAGCATCCGGTAACGCACCATGCCGTCGTAATCGGCGACAAGCTGCGCCAGATTGGCTTCAAAAATCTGCTCGCCCTGTTCATAGCCCGCATTCCAGCCCTGACGCACCCACTCGTTCCAGCGGGTTTGTTCTTTTTCGTCTTTGGGCCACAGCACGCGGGGCGGCGGCGGAATTTCGGTCAGGTAATAGAAGGTGAGGTAGCCGCGCCAATCGCGGGGCGCGGTCACGATCTTTGCCTGCTTGTTGATTTTCAACACCTGATCGGTGACAGCCGCTTCGTTGCCGCCGTCGGAGATATCAAGCGCGTCGAGCGATTCTTTCACGATCGGCGGTTCGATCATCATGCCGGACGGCGCCTTGATCAGCAGCGCGCGGAAGTTATAAACCTTGTCGAAGGTCGGCTCGTAATCCTGCAGCCGTTCGGTGATCTGGTAAGTGCGTTTCGCAAGGCCGCCGCGCGCGCCGTAGGACAGCGCCGCTTCGCGCTGTGCTTCCATGCGCAGGTCGAGCGACATCGGTTTGCCCAGCAATTCGTCGAACAGGTCGCCGGACACGCCATGCGCGCCGCGGATATCCTGCAGCTCGGCCATTTCGGGGGGCGTCGGCGTCTCGTCGGTCGCCGTCATGTTTTCTTTTTTGGTCTTGTCGATCGTGTGGTTGAATTCGCCACTTTCACGCGCTTTTTTCGCCAGTAGATGCGCCTTGTAGGTGGAGCTTTCCTTGTCCTTGAAAGCTTCCAGCTGCTCGTCTTCGGTCATCTCGCCCGATCTGGAGCGGTCGAAGAGGCCTTTTTGCGCGCCAGCGGCACCGGGCGCGACGCCCAGCTGTGCATTGCCGGCCTGACGGCGAATCTGTGCCATCTGGTTTGCGGTTGCGGGCGGGATGCCGGCGGGGACGGTGGCATTGCGGCCCGGCGGTTGCGTTTGCGCCTCTGCCGTGGATACGGAGAGGGCGATGCAGCATACGGAAGCCAGCAGGGCGATCTTAATCGCCGGAAACAGGTGCATAGTTCAACTCCACAACACGGCGTTCGGGATCGACGACAACATCAGCGCGCTGGCCGGCCTGCAGGCCGACATCGCGCAAGACATCGATGACCATTTTCTGGCGCACATCGAGCGTAATCACGACAGGTGCGGGCGGAAGATCGCCGTTCACCATCATTTCATAGCCCGCGCGATCCGCAAGGCGCTGCATGACCGGCTCGACAGGGCCGATCCATTTCAGCGTCACGGTACGGCGCAGTTCCTGCGGCGCGTAGGGAACGGATTGCACAGCGGCGCCGGGGTTGCGCGCCTGTTCGACGGAGGCGAGCGTTTCGAGCGAAGCCGAAGCCTTGTCGACCGCAGCCGCCAAACGCAGCGCCAGCGGATCGGGCTCGGCGACGAGTTGCTGATCGACATTACCCGGAAGCGCACAGGCCGAGACCATCAAAGACAGGCCGGCGGCGCTGAGGAGTGAAACAGTTTTATTCATGAGAAATTTTTTCATCCCTGCCCGAAAACAGATTTAAAGACGTTCGTCAGATGATGATATTAGCCAGTTTTGAATAAGAAGCAAACAGGCAACCGCCTGTTTTTGCGGTTTTTTTTACGCCCGACTCTGGAAAGATATTTAGGGAAATTAGCCGCGGCGCCTCGCTTGGGACGCAGAAGCGGTCAAAAGATCTTCCGGCTGGCGGATCAGGCGGTATTTCTGCATCGCGCGCAGCACCTTTTCGCGGTAGCCGGAGCCAACGCCGGGTGTCGCCGAATGATACCAGGCAATCCCGCCCGCCATCGATCCGGATTCGTTCATCTTGCGGCGCAAAATCCACGAACCCACGCCGATATTGGTGCAGGCATCGTCGCGCACCATGCGGAGCGCGGTTTTTTCGGTCACGCGCCAATGACGCGCCAGTTCGGGCACCCAGATCGTGTTGATCTGCATGGGACCGAGGTCATAGGTGCCGTTGGTGTTGGGGGACGCCATGCCAATGCGGCCGCCTTCGACATGCAACACGCCCAGAATGACCGTCGGCGGGACCGAATAGGTCTGCGCGGCGGTGAAAATGCAAACGGCGAGTGCCTGGGCGGTGATCACATCATTATCCTTTAGGGGTTTTTCATCAGGTCGGACATCAGCAGCATCGGGTTTTCCGGCTGGCCCACGACAGTCATGAGCGTGCCGTCCGACACCTTGCGATAGACGATGAAGGGGTATTGCGGCAATTTCCATTCGCGGGCGAGCTTGCCATTCGCCTTGATTTTATCGAGCGCGTCGCCCTTGATCAGCGATTTATGCAGGCCGCCTTTTTTGCCGTCCATGTAATCCTGCCATGCGGCACCCGGATCATCGACCGACAGCATGGCGGCGCCGCCGTCGCGGTTGTCATCCTGTTCGCCCGCCGGCAGCAGGCGCAGCTGTATCAGCCCCTTGTCGAGCGAACCCTTCAGCGTGCGGTAGAGCGACTGGCAATGTTCGCAGTTCACATTGATGAACATATAAATATAAGGAGCGTCAGGCTTGCCGACCCGCACCCAGTTGGCTTTTTCAACAGCGGCATAAAACAGCTCGGCCTTCGGCACGGCGTCCTTGTCGGCGTTGGGTTCCAGCGGCACGGCCTTTTGCGAACCGGCGGAACGCGCCTTGTAAATCTGCAGCTGCGTCTTGGTGATGTCCTTGCCCGCGCCGCTGAACAGGCGGCCCTTCAGCATCGCGCCCATGGGGCTGGTGTAGATCATGGAGCGTACTTCACCGTCGCGGCCGATCAGCAGCCAGCCGTCCATGTCGTATGATTTGCCGATATAAAGGATCTTGCCGCCCAGTTTTTCAAACTGGATCAGCTCGGCGGTCTGCGGTTTTTTTTGCGCCATCGCGGCACCCGACCAGAGCATGGCGACAACAAGCGCCAGCATGACCATCAACTTTTTCATTCCTAAGCCGGATCCCTGAAACTGAAAACGCCCTGCGTCAAAAGGCCGGGCTTCCGATTAAACTAGTCCAAAACGCCCATTTGCACAACTTCTGCACAAGCTGCGGGGAACTTTCGGACGATACCTTATTATAGCACTCGAACAGCAGCTCGCCATAATCTCCAGGCTATGTAATATATTTCAATCTGTTAGTGGTATATTATTTTCAGAATATGCGCAACATCAGAGACTGAAATCGCGCTTCTTCGCGGCCGGCGGTTCGCTATCGTTCGCCACGGGCGTTATTGCGGCGGCGGCAGGCGTTGCGGCGCGGGGTTCGCGGACGGTGCCGCCCTTGTCGCGGCGTTTCTTTTCTTCCTTCAGCAGATCTTCGATGCCGTTGTCTTGGTCGCCTGCGATATCAAGCGGGGTTTCCTCGTCATTGTTGCGGACATTCATGTCGGCACCCCAATCGAGCAGCTGGCGCACCGTATCGTGGTGTTCGCCCTTGATCGCCGAGGTCAGCGCCGTATCGCCATCGCTGTCGCGGGTTTCAAGGCGGGCCCCTGCGGCATAGAGCGATTTCATGATATCGGTAAAGCCTTCATAGGCGGCGCGGGTGAAGGGTGTGTTGCCTTCGTCGTCAACGGTGTCAACCTCCGCCCCTGCCTTCAGCAAAATGCGCACGATATCGACATGGCCGTTTTCGACCGCGAAGGCGAGCGCCGTTTTGTTGTCGTTGTTGCGCGCATCAAGGCCGAATTCTTTTTGCGCGCCGGGCGCGGTATCTTTCTGCGACAACAGCAAACGCACGATATCGGTTGCGCCGTTTTCGGCGGCGAACATCAGCGCGGTCTTGCCGTATTTGTTGCGGCGCTGCGGATTGGCCTTGGCATCGACCAGCGCTGAAACCGTTTCATATGACTTGCCGTATGCCGCCAGCAGCAGCGGCGTATCGCCGGTTGAATCGGCGCGGTCGACAGCGGCTCCCGCCCTCAGCAGCACGGCAACGGAATCGATAAAGCCCTGATGCGCCGCATTGTGCAGCGGCGTGCGGCCATTGTTATCGCGCAGTTCAAGGTCGGCACCGTTTTCAGCCAGACGTTCGATCAAATTCGGGTGGCCGGTCTGCACAGCGACCAGCACGGCGCCGCGCCCCCAGCGGTCGGTGGCCTCGATATCCGCGCCATCCTCCAGCGCGGATTCAACACCCGACCAGCTGCCGCGCGAAATCGCGTCGAACAATGCGGCATTGTTTTTTTCCTGGCGTTTGGCGGCGTTGTTGAAACCGAACATAATAAACCTTAGATCGAAAAGGGCTTGGGCGGCTTCGGCACGGGCTTGTTGCCGAAACTCGCGGTTTTCGGCGCCGCGACGCGCTCCTTCGCCGCTTGCGGCTTGGCGGCCTCAATCTCCGACAGCGCAATCACTTCATCCACCGTGGGGTCGCGCAAGGGCGGCGCATCAGGCAGCGCCTGCAGCATGATGATCGTGATGTTGCGTTTCGTATCCGCATTGTTGACGTTTTTGATGAGGTCATAGGCGGTCTTGCCCGTGGTGTCTTTCAAAAACAAATCCGGCCCCTTTGACAGGATGAAACGGACGAGCTGTGCGTTGTCTTTCCACACCGCCATCATCAGCGGCGTGCGGCCTTCGATATTGCGGGTGTTGATGTCCGCGCCTTTTTGCAGGCACAGGTTGATAAGGTCGGTGTTATACGCCTCGACACCCGCCAGCAGTCGCACCGGACCGACCGGTGTGATGTCGCCAAAACCCA
>JBBRVE010000073.1:0-15402 GCA_038247245.1 Bdellovibrionales bacterium
GGGGATGCCGATGCTTGCCGCCAGCAGCTTCATGACCATCCATGCATCCGCCGTGCCTTCGGGTTGCGATAAATGCACAGGCAGGAAAAACCCGCCAAGTGCCAGCGCCGCGACAAAAGCGACTCCGTGCATACGGGGGCTGAGGCGGGAGAAAAGATTAGCGAGCGCATACCCCGCCAGCAAAGCCAGCTGGAAAAACGCCATCGCCACGATCCAGCCGGACGGCGTGCCGCCGACCAGCGGCAACAGCATCTTGCCGGTCATGGGTTGCAGCATGAACATTGCGGCTGCGGAAAGGAAAAGCGCCCCGCAGAACAGCACGGAGATATGGGTTTGGTGCCAGACGAGTGGGGGCCGCCATGCGGCGTCGACCGTCATGCGGATTTCTTGATGCCCTTGTCGGCCTGCAGCGGCTGGCTCTGGCCCTTGATCAGCGTTACGAAATTGTCGAACAGGTAATCGCTGTCCTGTGGGCCAGGTGATGCCTCGGGGTGGTATTGCACCGAAAATGCGGGTTTGTCATGCACGCGCAGGCCTTCGTTCGATCCATCGAACAGGCTGATATGCGTGACGCTGACATTGGCCGGCAGCGTGGCTGGCATGACGTGAAAACCGTGGTTCTGGCTGGTGATTTCAACCTTGCCGGTTTCGAGATTCTTGACAGGATGGTTCGCGCCCCGGTGTCCGAAGGCAAATTTCTCCGTTTTGCCGCCCAAGGCAATCGCGAGCATCTGGTGGCCAAGGCAGATGCCGAAGATCGGCTTTTCCGCCTGCAAAATTTTCTCGATCACGGGAACGGCATAGACGCCCGTCGCCGCAGGGTCGCCCGGGCCGTTCGACAGGAACACGCCGTCGGGACGCAAGGCCAGAATGTCTTCGGCAGAAGTGTCGCAAGGCACAACGGTCAGGCGCATGCCGCGTTCGCACAAGCGGCGCAGGATGTTGCGCTTGACGCCGTAATCAACGACGACGACATGGTAATAGACGTCTGCGGGCGTCTGGAATTTTGCGGCCTTCGCGTCCCAGCCGCCTTCCGTCCATGCATAGATGTTTTTCGTGCTGACCGTTTTGGCGATGTCGAGGCCGTTCATGTCGGGCAGGGCGCGCGCCTGCTGCTTCAGATCGTCGATGCTGATTTTTTCTTCACCGAAGAAATGGATAATGCCGTTTTGCGATCCGTGTTCGCGCAGGTGGTGGGTGAGTGCACGGGTGTCGATGCCGCAGATGCCGGTCAGGTTGTTTTCAATCAGCCATTCGTTGAAATGGGTTTCGGAACGGTAGCTGGATGGGCCGGTGATGTCGGCGCGCAGGATGACGCCCTTGGCAAACGGCGCGGTTGCTTCCTGATCGTCGGCGTTGGTGCCGACGTTGCCGATATGGGGGAAGGTGAATGTGATGATCTGGCCGGCATAGGAGGGGTCGGTCATGATTTCCTGATAACCGGTCATCGAGGTATTAAAGCAGACTTCGCCGCCGGTCGTGCCCGGCGCGCCAATCCCTTTACCCCAATGGACGCTGCCATCCGCCAGCACAAGAACCGCGGTTGCGTGAGGGGGCACCTGGGGTGAAAACATGATTTTCCCTGACTTATTGGCGTGTTGTAATATTGTATTGCTTGGAATAGCATACATGCCAGATCGATACCATTAAAAAGCAGGTAAAAACAATGCTCAGGAACCAGTTTTCGGAACGGCTCAAGCAGGCGCAATTGGCCCGGGACGAACCGACAGTCGGTACATTACGTCTAATCATAGCCGCGATGAAAGACCGCGACATCGCAGCGAGATCCAAGGGCAACTGGGACGGCATCAAGGACGACGAAATCCTCGCCATGATGGCCTCCATGATCAAGCAGCGGCATGAGTCGATCAAGATGTACGAACTTGGCAAGCGGCAGGACCTCGCCGATCGCGAAGCGACCGAGATCCGCATTATCGAAGGCTTCATGCCAAGGCAGCTGACCGAGGACGAAGTGAAAACCTTGATCGAAGGCCTGTTGAAAGACATGGGCGCAGCGGGCCTGAAAGACATGGGCCGCGTGATGGCCGAAATGAAAACCAAATACGCAGGCCAGCTGGACTTTTCCAAGGCCAGCGGCTGGGTCAAGGAGAAGCTGACCGGATGAGCGCGGAATCGCAGCAACAGCAAGCAAGCCATATCGGCCAAGTGCAGGGACGCTACGGCAAGGTGTCTTTCTTCAACACCGACCGCTATATCGGCCAGTCTTTCCTGCATTACGGCGAATACAATTCCGAAGAGACGGAATACATCGTTGGCCTTGCGCGCAAAATGGGCAAAGACAGGATGGTGCTGGATATCGGCGCCAATATCGGTGCGATTTCGCAGGCTTTGGAGCATAACGGCTTCACTGTCGAGGCGTTCGAGCCGCAGCCGCAGGTATTCGGCCTGCTGCAACAGAACATCAAGGGTAAATGCCACAACATCGCGCTCGCCAGCCGTGCGGGCACAACCGTGATGCCCAATATCCGCTATGACGAAGTCAACAATTTCGGCGGCATTTCAATTGGTACGTCCAGCAAGGCGAATGGGTCCATCGATGTAAATGTGCAGTCGCTTGATAGTTTTAACTACCAGAATGTGGGGCTTATCAAGATCGACGTCGAAGGGTTCGAGGAAGAGGTGCTGCGCGGCGCGGTCGACACGATCAAGCGTTGCAGCCCGATCCTGTATCTGGAAGACGACCGCGATGACAAGAGCGTCAGCCTGCATAAATTCCTGACCCAGATCGGGTATATGTGGCATCTCCATTACCCGCCGCTCTACAGCCCCAAAAACTTCTTTGGCAAGCAGGAGAACATCTGGGGCCAGAATTTCGTCAGCAAAAACATTGTTTGTGTAAAAAGTCCTTTGTAATCAAGTCTTTAATATTTAACATAACAATTGACATTCTGCCTTTCCCGCCGTAAATTATCCCATGGTTTTACAGCAGGGATAATCATGTCCACTTCCGAGGCCTTTAACACCGAAACGCCCGCAGGCCAGTTGCGCCTTGCCGTGCGCGTGGAAGGCACGGAACAGCTGCAAGCACTTCTATCCCTGAAGCCCGACCGCACGACGATGACGAAGGCGATGCAGGATGCGGTGGCCTCCGGCCGCGCCGATCTGGTCGAACTGTTCCTGAAGGCCGGTGCCAACCCCGATGCGACACGCAATGCGAAGGGCAGTCTGCTGCTCCAAGCCGTCGTCGCGCGTGATGAAAAGATGGTTGCAGTGCTGCTGGCGGGGGGGGCGAACCCGAACAAGCGCGATGTGACACAAATCACACCGTTGCGCGCCGCGATGTCTGCCGATCTGCTGGGCATCACAAAGATGCTGCTGGCGTCGGGTGCCGATCCCTATGCCCTGAGCCTGACGCGCCAAGGCAAGCGCAGCAACTCGGATCTGGAATTCGCGCAGCAGCAATCCGAAGCGATCACAGATGCAGTTGAAAAGGCAGCGGAGCGCTTCCTGATCAATAAGGCTGCAAGTGCAGGTGATTACGATACGGTCGCTGCACAATTGGTAAAGGGACTGCCCCCCGACAGCCACGGTCACGACGGCAGCACCGCGCTGCTCAACGCCGTTAAATCCGACAGCCCGAAAATTGTGAAACTGCTGCTGGCCTATAAATCCAATCCCAATATGCCCAGCCGCGATAGGGCAGAGTTGCCGTTGCATGAAGCGCTGAAAAAACGCGATCTGCGCAGCGTGGCGGCGCTTGCGCAAGCGGGCGGGCGCTCCGACGTGCCGGATGCCTCGGGCAAAACCGCGCTGCAACTGGCCGAAGAAACGAAAAGCTATGACCTGCTGGAACCTGTACGCAAGCAAAAGGCGCGGGAAGTGAATGAATACCTCGGCGGCATGACGCATACCACCCGCACAGTTTCAGCACCGAAGGTGGCGACCTTCCGCAAGAAGGGGACGACGCCATGATCCGCAAGGCCGCGCAGACGTTTAACGCCGTCGCACCTGTATCCCTGCACAACGTAGTGGAGGGCAACGACATGCAGGCAGTCGAGCGGCTTTTGCTAGAGCTTGCAGATATAAACGCGCGGGATGCTTCGGGGCGCACGCCGCTGATGATCGCGGCGCGTGAGGGGCATTCGGGTATGACGCAATTCCTGCTGACGAACGGCGCGGATGTTCATGCGGTTGACAACAAAGGCCTGACGGCCCTGAACCACGTTTTCCCGATCGAAAAATTTGCGCAAAAACGCACCACCGAACCACTCGTTGTGGGCATCCTTCTCGATCACGGCGCAGATGCATCGATGATTCTTCGCGGGCCGGATAATCTCGCGCGTGCGGATAATATTGCGCTTGTCGTAGGCGAAGTCATCGCACATGGCATGACCACAACACTGGGCACCATGATTGACAACGGGCTTGATGTCACCCTGAACGACAAGGGCGACGCGCCGTTTCTGGTCGCGGCTACTGATACTGGTAACAAGGCAATGGTCGCGCTGTTGCTGGCCAGAGGCGGACGCGTGAATGTGGGCGCAGCGACGGGGCGCACGCCGTTGTGGGCGGCGATTGCCAGCGAAGACATCGATCTGGTCAATATGGTTTTGGATGCTGGCGCGGATACGCGCGCGGTAGTGTGGAAACAGGTTTCGGGCAAGCAGATGTCCGATCTGGAATTCTCGCGCATGAGCACACCGGAGATTTCAGCAGCCGTCAGTGCCGCTGCCCGCAAGTTCGAGGTCAACCAGGCAGCCCTTACCGGCGATGCGGCCAAGCTGGAAGAACTGCTCAAAGACCGCGTGCCGATGGAAACGGTCGATATGCATGGTTTTACGCCGCTGCAGCACGCCATTCGTGAATCTCGTCTGGATGCCGTCAAGGTGCTGATTAAATACGGCGCGATATTGAACAATCCCAGCATGGGCGAACTTCCTCTGCACGCCGCCATCCGCAAGGGCGAGCCGGATATATTGCGCGCGTTGCTGGAGGGAGGGGCAAGTACGATTTTGAAGTCGTATGCGGGCAGGGACGCACTTGATGTCGCCCAGAAGTACAAGAAAATAACGATGCTTCCTATCGTGGAGCCCTATTATGCCCATGAAAAGGGCGTGGCCGTGAAACAGGCTATCGGGCTCAATGGCAAGGTCGCCGCCCCCCAGACTGCACGTTTTCGCAAGGGACCGAAGCCATGACGAGCCCGATCAGCATCTCGCCGCAGGCGGCAGCGACCGTCATGAAAAATTCCATCCGTAATGGAAATCTGGATGCGTTGCATACGCTCCTGTTTATCGACAAAGTTGACCCGAATGCTGAACTGAACGGCAGTCCGATGCTGCATGAAGCTGCCAAGGCGGAAAATGACCGTGCGATTTCGATGCTGCTGCAGGCGGGCGCGAATGTGCATGGCACTGATGCGGGTGGGCATTCGCCGTTGCGCATTGCGATCAAATCCGGCAATCACGTTTCTGTCAAAAAACTCCTGGCCGCCGGTGCCGATCCGATGGCGTCATCACGCGAAGACGATGGCAGCCACCCGACAGACGAAGCGATTGCTTATCGGTTCGGCAGCGACGTCGCACATGCCGTGGCAATCGAGGTCGACCGTTACCGTATCAATCATTACGTACTGAACGGCAAAGCCACGGAGCTGGAAGAATACCTGAAACGCGGCGTCGAAGCCGATACCTTTGACCGTTTTGGCAAAACCGCGCTGATGGAGGCAGTGGAGCAGGGGATTGCCCGTGATGCCGAAATTTTGCTGAAATACAAAACAAACCCGAATATCGCAACCAGAACGGGCGAAACTGCCATGCACATTGCAGCTGCTGGGCGCGACGAAACGCTTATCGAAAAGCTCTACAAGGCGGGCGGCAAAATGAACGTCAAGACCGCCGCTGGCTTAACGCCGCTGCAAATCGCCGAGCGTCATGGCAACCGCGCCGTCATGAACGCGATCCGCAAGCACCTTTTACAGGAAGAACTGACCCTCGCCACCGCCGCCACGCGCACGAGCAAGCCCGTCTCGGCACCTAAAACCGCAAGGTTTGGCCGTAAGCCTTAAACCGCAGGGCCTTTTTTAAACGGGTTGCCTGCATCCAGCGGGCCGGGCTTTTGGGGCTCCGGTGCGGCAGCGGGTTCGTTGGACATGATGCTGCCCATCGCTTTGAAGATTTCCTTGCCGCTCTTGATCTGCGTATCGTCCAGTTTCGACAGGGCGTCATACAGGGGCTGCAGTTCCGTCAGGCTCTTGGCATTGAATTCCGCGCTGAGGGAATCCTTGCCGGATTCAATGGCGTTTTTATGTTTCGCCAGACGGGCAGCGGCCTTCACCAGCCATTCATCCCAATAATCGACCAGTGCCTGCGCATTATCCACGCCGACGGCGTTACCGGTGGCGGCGAAGCCATCGCGCTTGGTCGTCCAGCGATCAAACCAGTTCACGCCCATTTCGAAATCATCGGCGATATCAGCCTCGCGTTCCCAGAGTTTCATGAACTTGGCATTGGCGGGATCATTGAATTTATCGGACAGGGCGTTATCGGCCATGATGCTGGACTCCATTATTAATTTCTGAAAACAGGGTAACCATAACGTTTTTTGCATGTGCCGCAAGCCTGAATCTTGTTGCGGGGCTTGGCAATCCTATCTAAAACTCTCGTTATGTCGCTCCCGAAGGCCTTTGTTGAAGAACTGCGCGCCCGCGTCCAGCTGTCCGATATTGTCGGTAAGCGGACGAAGTTGACGCGCGCCGGTCGGGAATTCAAGGGCTGCTGTCCTTTTCATAAGGAAAAGACGCCATCCTTTACGGTCAACGACGCAAAGGGGTTTTACCACTGCTTCGGTTGCGGCGCGCATGGGGATTCAATCGGCTTCCTGATGAACCACGACAACCTGCAATTCATGGAGGCGGTGGAGCAGCTGGCCTCGCTCGCCGGCATGCCTGTTCCGAAGCCCACGAAAGAGGAAGAGCAGAAGTTTAAAAAGCAGATGTCGCTGTATGATTTAATGGACAGCGCATCCAAATTCTACGAAGCACAATTGCACGATCCGAAAAACAGGAAAATTCTGCAATATCTGATACAACGCGGGCTTACTGAAGATACGATCAGAAGTTTTCGCCTTGGTTACTCGACAGATGATTCCGGCTTAAAGCAGCACCTTGAGAAAGCTGGATACAAGATTGAAGAAATGATGGAAGCCGGGCTGTTCCGCGAGAGCGAACGCAAGAAGGGCGATATCTATCCGTTCTTCCGCGCGCGCGTGATGTTTCCGGTGCTGGACCTGCAGGGCAGGGTGGTTGCCTTCGGCGGCCGCGTCATGCCCGAAAGCCATGGCGGCCCGCCCGACAAATCCGCACCCAAATACGTCAACTCGCCGGAGACAGCGATCTTCCACAAGGGGCGCAACCTCTACGGCCTGTCCCGCGCGCGCAAGGTGATCGGCGACGGCGAAACGGTAATCGTCGTTGAAGGCTACATGGACGTTATCGCGCTGGTGCAGGCGGGCTTCCGCGCGGCCGTTGCGCCGCTGGGGACGGCACTTACGGAAACCCAAATCGAGGAATTGTGGAAGGTGATGCCAGAAGGCAAGCGCAATCCGGTTCTTTGCTTCGACGGCGACAATGCCGGTCAGCGCGCCGCAGGTCGGTCGCTGGAGCGCGTATTGCCGATCCTGAAGCCCGATTATTCTGTTAAATTCGCCTTCCTGCCGCCCGAACATGACCCCGACAGCTTGATCAAGGACGAGGGTGTGCCCGCTATGCAGCGTGTGCTCGACCAATCGATTGGCCTGTTCGACATGATGTGGCTGGAGGAGTCAAAAGACCGCAATTTCTCCCAGCCGGAGGGCAAGGCCGGCTTCCGCTCCGCGCTTGAGAAACGCGCCCGCCAGATATCCGATATGTCCGTGCAGGAATTCTTTATTCACGAAATATCTCAGAAGGTTAGCGAAGTTTTCTTTAATAAGGGTTCACGTGAACAGCAGGCCCGGCCACAGATGCAGACCGGCTTTTTCAAAGGCAAAAAACTGCCCCCCGGCGCGCATACGCCCTACCGCCCGCTGAACGTAAAAGCAAAGCCCGTGCGCACGTCCAAGCTGCTGCGGGAGAAGGCGCTGCTCGCCTGCATCATCAATTATCCCGAGCTGTTCGAGGAGTTCGGGGAGCAGTTGGGCATGGTCAATATCCCCCATGAAGGTTACGACCAGCTGCGTCAGGCGCTGACCGCGTTTTTGGCGGGTTGGCATGACAGCGAAGAAAATTCGGGGTTATACCTTGACTATCAGGCAGTTAAGCAACATCTTAATGAGCTGGGTCACGGCGAGATTCTCGATGCGTTATTCGATAATTCCCTGTATGTATATGCAGGTTTTGCCAAACCCGGACAGCCTGTCGAAATAGTGCGTCAGGGCTGGATTGAGGCGTACACGCGCGGTCAGGACAAAGACCGCTTCAAAGAGGCGTAATACCGAATGGTTGCAAAAGCAAACGAAGATCAGGAAAACGATGGCGCGGAAGAGGCAGATGACAATCTAGCCCAGGGCGCGCTCGCAAAAGCGGTCAAGAAAATCGTCTCCAAGGGCAAGGAGCGCGGCTACATCACCTATGACGAAGTAAACAAGCTGCTGCCGCCCGGCGAATACACGTCTGACCAGATCGACGAAACAATGTCGATGCTGTCTGATATCGGCATCAACATTGTCGAAGAAGAACCCGAAGGCGAGGAAGCGGAAGCCAAGCCCGCATCCGAAGACGGCGAAGAGGCTGCAGGCAATCTGGCTGAAACCGACCTTGGCCGCACCGACGACCCCGTGCGCATGTACTTGCGCGAAATGGGCTCTGTCGAGCTGCTGTCCCGCGAAGGCGAGATCGCGATTGCAAAACGCATCGAAGCCGGACGCGACATGATGATCGGCGGCATCTGCGAAAGCCCGCTGACGATCCAGGCTATCATGACCTGGCACAAGGCGCTTGAAAACGGCGAGATGCTGCTGCGCGACATCATCGACCTTGAAGCGACTTACACCGAAGGTGATCCGCCCCCTGAATCCGCTGCCCCCAATGCCGGCAACGAAGAAGGCGGCATCAGCGCGAAGGCAAAGGCCATTCAGGCCGCCGTCGCCGACAAGCTCGAGAAAAAAGAAAAAGAACGCCTGAAGGAAGAAGAAGCGCGTAAAAAAGCGAAGGCGAAAAAAGCCGCCGCCGCCGGTGAAGACGACATCATCATCGACGACGAAGAACCGAAACCGGTTTACGACGAAGCCGAAGACGAAAGCAGCCTGTCGCTCGCCGCCATGGAAGAGGAATTGAAGCCCCAGATCATCGAGAAGTTCAAGATGATCACCAAGGCGCACAAGAAACTCGCCAAGGTGCTTGAAGACCGCCGCGAAGCGCTCGAGAAGACCAAGGAAATTCCGAAACGCCTGAACGAAAGCTATCGCCGCTGCAAGGCGGAGCTGGTCGAACTGATGCAGTCCGTCCGCCTGAACGTGTACCGTTCCGAACAGCTGATCGAACAGTTGTACAACATGAACCGCAAGACGCTCGGCCTTGAAGGCCAGATCATGCGCCATGCTGTCGCGTGCGGCGTGGGCCGTGAAGACTTCCTTGAAAAATGGTCGGGCAACGAAAACAACCCGCGCTGGTTCATCGGCGCTGCGAAACTTCCCGGCAAAGGCTGGAAGAAATTCGGCGAGAAGCACAAGGACGACGTTAAAAACCTGCGCGACGATATCGAAAAAATCGCGCTGTCGTCTGGTCTGCCGTTGCTGGAATTCAAGCGCATCGTCCACACCATCCAGAAGGGCGAACGCGAAGCCGGCAAGGCGAAGAAAGAAATGGTCGAGGCCAACCTGCGCCTCGTGATTTCGATCGCCAAAAAATACACCAACCGCGGCCTGCAATTCCTCGACCTTATTCAGGAAGGCAACATCGGCCTGATGAAGGCCGTTGATAAATTCGAATACCGCCGCGGCTATAAATTCTCGACCTATGCAACATGGTGGATCCGCCAGGCGATCACGCGCTCGATCGCCGACCAGGCCCGCACCATCCGCATTCCCGTGCATATGATCGAGACGATTAACAAACTGGTGCGCACCAGCCGCCAGATGATGCACGAAATCGGCCGCGAGCCGACGCCGGAAGAACTTGCCGAACGCCTCGGCATGCCTTTGGACAAAGTCCGCAAGGTGATGAAGATTTCCAAGGAGCCCGTCTCGCTCGAAACCCCCGTGGGTGACGAAGAAGACAGCCAGCTCGGCGACTTCATCGAGGACAAGAACGTGATCCTGCCGGTGGAAGCAGCCATCCACGCCAACCTGCGCGAAACGACCACGCGCGTGCTGGCGACGCTGACCCCGCGCGAGGAGCGTGTCCTGCGCATGCGTTTCGGCATCGGCATGAACACCGACCACACTTTGGAAGAAGTGGGCCAGCAGTTCTCAGTCACGCGCGAGCGTATCCGCCAGATCGAGGCGAAGGCGCTCCGCAAGCTGAAACACCCCAGCCGCTCACGCCAGCTCAGAAGCTTCCTCGACACCTAGTCGGGGTTCGCCCATGAAGCAGTCCTTTGCAGAAGCATGGCGCGATTACCGGGCCCTGCTGCTGTTCGGGTTTGTTTATGTAGTCACCTGCTGCGCGCAAATCCTGCATTTCGGCCTGTCGCCCGCCGGCTTGTTCGGCTGGATCTGGCTGGCCATCCGCCATGTGCTGGGGTTGTGCGTGCTATTCCTTGCGTTGGTCATGATCGGCGGTTTTTTTCGCGAAGTCTGGCGGTCGCCTGCCAATGAAATTTCTGCGTACAAAAATTGGGTGAAGCAGTATTTCAACGGGCCGGTCTTCGCAGGTGCCTGCCTTGGCTTCCTGGCCTGTTTTGAATCGCTGTTCTTTATCATGCAAAAGGCGACGATCCGTTTCGCCAATCCCTACAGCTGGGATCCGTTCTTTGCGGGCCTAGACAAAACGCTGCATTTGGGGCGCTATCCTCATGAATGGCTGTTGGGCATATTTGGCGATCGCGGGCTGGATACGCTATTGCAGCTTTTTTATGTCGGCTGGTTTTTCTTTATGTATGTGGCGTTGGGTTATGCGCTGTTCTGTGAACGCGACCGGGCGCGCCGTTTACGGTTCGTTTCGTGCTATGTCGTCGGCTGGTGTCTGCTGGGCGGGTTTGTGGCGACCTATTTTTCCTCGGTAGGGCCGATTTTTTATCACGACCTTTATCCGCAATTGCCGGACGTATATAAACCGCTGTCCGATTATTTCGCGCGCCACCGCGATGAAGTGGGCGGGTTTTACTTCCTCTACGATAACCTGTTGATGTGGTATCGCAACAAGGCATCGCTTGTGCCGAACGCGCCATCGGCGATGCCAAGCCTGCATGCCGCGACCAGCACGCTGATCGTGCTGTATTCATGGGGATTCGGGCGCAAGGTTTTCGCGGTCGCGCTGTTCTGCGGTGTCGGCATCGTTATCAGTTCCATCTATTTTGGTTTTCATTACGCGGTCGACAGTTATTTCTCCGTCGCCGCCATGTCGCTGATGTGGTTTCTGGCGGGTAAATACGCACGGCGAAAGGTTGCTGCATGAACGCCGCATGGCAAAACGCCCTGCGCTGCCACCGCCCGCTGCTGATTGCTGCGGCCATTTATACGGTCGCGGTCGTGGCCGAGGCCGTTTACGCTGGGGCGGGCAGGCAGGATTTATTCACCGTGCTGCGCTATGTCACACTGTCGATCTCTGCATTGGCTGTATTTATCGCGGGCATGTATGCGGGGGCGGGCGTGGCGTTCCTGTTAACTGCGCCCAAGGAGCAGGCGCTGAAACGTCTGGATAATGCGGCGAAAAAATATGTGTCGGGCGAAAGGTTCGCGATGACGTGCTTTGGGTTTGTTGTTCTGGCGACCGGCAATATTTTTCTGGTGTCAAAATCGCTGATCTCATCCATTAATCCGTTTTCGCGCCTGTCATTGGATATCCATTTCGCGGCATGGGACAAGGCGCTGCATTTCGGCATGTTTCCGCACCAATACATCATTCCCGCCGTCAACCGGTTAGATCTTGGTGTTGTGCTTGACCGTGTCTATTACGGCTGGCTGATCGTGATGACGCTGGTGGTATGGTATTGCATTTTCGCAGATATGCAGCTGCACCGCCGGCTGCGTTTTTTGTGGGTGTATTTCCTGTCATGGGCGCTGCTGGGCACGCTGGCGGCGACGGTTTTCAGCTCGTCCGGGCCGGTGTTCTTTGCGACGTTTTTCAAGGCGGCGGGCAACCCGTATGAATTTATCACCGTGAACATGCAGGCGCTCAACCATCAGTCGACATTGCTGGCCGAAACCGCGCGCCACCTGCTGCTGCGCTGGCATGATAACGATGTCCTCATCGACCCCAACGCGATTTCCGCGATGCCCAGCATGCATATCGCGATGTGCTGGCTGTTCGTGCTGTATGCCCGCGCATTCGGAAAATTCCAGATGCTGGCCGCGCTTGCCTTTTGTGCCGCGATTTTCACCGGCGCTGTTTATTTCGGGTTTCATTACGCTATCGACGGCTATGTTTCCCTCGCGGCGGTCAGCCTGCTATGGTGGGGCATGGGCAAATACCTCGACCCCCATTACCCACGCCAGCTGAAAATCGGTGCTACCACATGACCGGAACGCCGTGGAAAAACGCTCTCCGTGACCACCGCGCTCCGCTTGCGGTTTCCGTCGTTTATGCCGTTTGCGTGCTGGCCGAGGCGTTTTATTGCCATGTGCCGCCATCGAACCTGATGCATATTTTTGGCTATATTTTTATGTCAGTGATGATCGCCGTCACTTTTATGGCGGGTATGTATATTTTCAGCTTCGTACATTTCTTCGCAGCGACAGGCAGTGCCGGCGGATTCTTTAGCCGATGGAAAACTGCCGCCGCCCAGCTGGATGTGATAACACGCGCCTATCTGGAGGGCCCCCGCTGGACCTATGCGTGCATGGCGTTCCTTGCGATGTCGGCGGATAATTTCTTTTTCGTCAGCAAATCGCTGATCAATGCCGTCAACCCCTATGTGCAGGCCGGATGGGATCCTGTTTTCGCGGCGATTGACAAGGCGCTGCATTTCGGCATGTATCCGCATGAGACCATCATTCCCGCCGCCAACATGATCGGGGCAGGACGGGTGTTGGATGCCGCTTACGCGCTGTGGCTGCTGGTGATGTTTTTTGTGACCGGTTACACGATGTTCGTCGAAACCGACCTGTACCGCCGCCTGCGGTTCCTGTGGACGTACCTGCTGTCATGGATATTGCTGGGCACGATTGGCGCAACGGTTTTCAGTTCGGTTGGGCCGCTTTTTTATCATGATTTCTATCCTGGCCTGCCCGATGTTTATGCCTCTGTCACAAAAAACATGGATGTCATGAGCAGTACGGGATTCCTGTTTGCGGCCAAAACGCGGGAATTGTTGCTCGGCTGGGCGCACAACGATCGCATTTTTGACCCCAACGCGCTGTCGGCCATGCCCAGCATGCATCTGGCGGTGTCGTGGATCATGGTGATGTATGCGCGCAGCCTTGGTCGCAGGCCATTCATGCTTGCGTTGCCGTTTTTTGTGATGATGTATCTGGGGTCGATTTATCTTGGCTTCCATTACGCCATCGATGCCTATGTTTCTGTGGTTGTCACCAGCCTGATCTGGTGGATCGCGGGCATATGCCTGAAGCGGTACAAAAACCGCGGGCTGGGTGATGTGGCATGACGCAGGACAGGTTCGCAAACGCATGGCGTGAATACAGGGCGCTGTACATCGCAGCCGCTATATACGTGGTGGCGGTGCTGGCGGAAACGGTGATCTATGCCGTGCCGTTCAGCCAATTCATGCGCGTTGGCTGGGCGATGCTGCTGGTGACGTTTAAATGCTTGCTGCTGCTGTCGGCCATGTCAGCATGGGTTTTTCTGCGCCGATTGATAACCGCCAAAGGCAGTTTCGAGGAACGGGGCGACAATGCCAAGGCGCATTTTATCGCAACCGCGCGCGCTTACACCAAGAGTGAATTGTTTGCCTATGCCTGTGTCGGGATGCCGGTTCTGTATGCGATCAATTTCTTTTTTATCCAGAAGTCGCTGATTGCCTTCGTCAATCCCTATAACTGGGATCCGGTTTTGGCGGCATGGGATAAACTACTGCATTTCGGGCGTTACCCGCATGAATTTGTGATACCGGCGGCGGATAGCCTCAACCTTGGCCTTTCGACCTATTTCGACCTCGTTTATTATGTGTGGTTCGTAGTGCTATATATCGGCATTTCGTTCAATCTGTTCCTGGATACGCAGAGGCACCGGCGCTTGTGGTTTTATTGGTGCTTCTTCCTCAGCTGGGTGCTGATAGGCTCGCTGATGGCACTCGGGTTTTCATCAGTGGGGCCGCTATTCTTCCATGATTTCTATCCGGCGCTGGCCGATCCCTATACCGGCCTCGTCGCGCATTTCACACAGCATGGCGGTTCGGAATTCCCCATCGCCGCCTATTCGCGCACGCTACTGCTGAAATGGGCGACAAATGGCAACATGGTCAACGTGAACGCGCTTTCCGCCATGCCGAGCCTGCACGTGGCGATTGCGTGGCTTATGGTGTTGTATGCATGGCAGATTGGGCGGTGTGCGACGATTGCGGCCCTTATCTTCTGCGTTTCGATCTTTTTTGCCTCCGTCTATTTCGGGTTTCATTATGCCGTGGACGGATATGTGTCGATTGCAACAGTCAGCCTGCTGTGGTGGCTGGTCAGTAAATTGCTCGACCGGCGTTATACGGCTGATACCAAGCCCTTGATACGCCTGTAACAATCCCGCTTTTATCCGGCGGCGGCTTTATGATATAGTCGCAGCACTCGAACGGGCCTGTAGCTCAGTTGGTTAGAGCGGGCCGCTCATAACGGTCTGGTCGGGGGTTCAAGTCCCTCCGGGCCCACCATTTTCTTAACAGTAAATACCTGAAATTACTAATAAATTGCCGGAGTTTAAATTACTACCATAAGTAGTAATTCATTAATTGTCTGTATAATGTATAGTTGTGCGTTCCCATGGCGGAACTATCCACTCGTATCAAAGCGGGGCATCGGCGATGCTACATGATCCTGCCAATATACTGATCGTCGATGACCGGCATGAAAACCTGTTTGCGACCGAAGCTGTATTGAAGACGCTTCAGGCAAAAATTTTTACCGCGGATTCCGGCAGTGCGGCGTTAGAGCTGATGTTGCTTCACCGGTTTGCCGTCGTGATCCTGGCCTTCACCCAATCTTCGGACCATCGGCTGAGAGAAAATCCAGCCTTTGGTCTTCCCCCCGAAAATCGGACCATTTGAAGAGAGAGAGAATCCGGTTAGTTTAACGTAACCAACCGGAGGAAAAGATGAAGAGAACAAGGTTCACGGAGGCGCAAATCGCCTTTGTTTTGAA
>JBBRVE010000074.1:0-14899 GCA_038247245.1 Bdellovibrionales bacterium
CAGGTCGGCCGCTTCGGGATCGATAGTATCGACGTTCGCCGATGCCGTGATGAAATTGTGTTTCATCATCAGCAGGCAGTAAATCGCTTCCTGCACGCCCGTTGCGCCCAGCGAATGGCCGGTGAGCGATTTGGTGGAGCTGAAATTCGGCACCTTGTCGCCGAACACTTCGCGCATTGCCTTCAATTCCGCGCCGTCGCCGACGGGGGTCGAGGTGCCATGCGTGTTGATGTAATCGACCGGGCCTTTCAGCGTCGCCATCGCCTGCTTCATGCAGCGCGCCGCGCCCTCGCCCGACGGTGCGACCATGTCGTAACCGTCCGACGTTGCGCCATATCCTGTGACTTCGGCGTAGATTTTCGCGCCGCGTGCCTTTGCGTGCTCGTATTCCTCCAGCACCACTACGCCGCCGCCGCCTGCGATGACAAAACCGTCGCGGTTCGCATCATAGGCGCGCGAAGCCTTGTCAGGCGTCGCGTTGTATTTGGATGACAATGCGCCCATCGCATCGAACAGCACGGTCAGCGACCAGTCGAGTTCTTCGCCGCCGCCTGCAAACACGATGTCCTGCTTGCCCCACTGGATCAACTCCGCACCGTTGCCGATGCAATGCGCCGAGGTTGCACAGGCGGAGGTCAGCGAATAGTTGTAACCCTTGATCTTGAACGGCGTCGCAAGGCATGCCGAGTTGGTCGACGACATGCACTGCGTCACGCGATAAGGCCCGATACGCTTGGGCCCTTTTTCGCGCGCGACATCGAATGACTCGAGCAGGTTTTTGGTGGAGGGGCCGCCGGAGCCCATGATGAGGCCGGTGCGTTCATTCGACACATCGGCTTCCGTCAAACCGGAATCCGCAATCGCCTGTTGCATGGAAAGATAGTTGTATGCCGCGCCGTCGCCCATAAAGCGCAGCACTTTACGGTCAACCGCTTCCTCGAGGTTGATGTTCGGCATGCCGTGGACATGGCTGCGGAAACCCATTTCGGCATATTTCGGCGCAAACACGATGCCCGATTTGCCTTCCTTCAGCGATTTGGTCACTTCATCCTGATCGTTGCCGATGCAGGAAATGATGCCGATGCCTGTGATGACGACGCGTCTCATGATTTTTTCCTTTTTCCTTGCGCCATGCCCGCCTTGCGCGGGCATCTAAAAGCGCGTCTGCGCGTCTTATGAAGTCATATGACGGCCGGACGGCCTTTTGGGCCCCCGCGCAAGGCGGGGGTGGCGAATGTGTTAAAGCGACCGCGGATTTTCGAACAGGCCGACTTTCAGGTCGGTTGCTTCGTAGATCACCTTGCCGTCCACTTCCACGATGCCGTCGGCGATGCCGAGGACGAGCTTGCGGTTGATGACGCGCTTGATGTTCAGGCGATAGGTCACTTTTTTCGCTTCGGGCAGGACCTGGCCGGAGAATTTCACTTCGCCAACGCCCAGCGCGCGGCCGGAGCCTTGCGCGCCGGTCCAGCCGAGATAGAAGCCGAGCAGCTGCCATACGGCATCAAGGCCGAGGCAGCCGGGCATCACGGGGTCGCCGACAAAATGGCAGCCGAAGAACCACAGGTCGGGCTTCACGTCCAGCTCCGCCACCAGCTCGCCCTTGCCATGCGCGCCGCCTTCGGCGCTGACAAACGTGATGCGGTCGAACATCAGCATCGGGGGCATCGGCAGTTTCGCGTTGCCGGGACCGAACAGCTGGCCATTCGCGCAGCTGATCAGGTCGTCATAGGTGTAGCTGGATTTCGGTGTGAAGCTCATCGTTTCTTCGGAGACTTTCGTTTTCAGGTTTTGCATCGCTGCTGCCCCTTTTGTGTTGTTCAGATCAAGCCTTTACACATCAGGCCTTGGTCGGCTCTTCCCTGTATTTCGCGCCTAGAATCATGCCTGTTTTCGCCAGCGATTTTGCAATACTTGGGTGTATCTGTCCAACATCTTCAACGGTCACCACGGCGACCATCCTACCCACTGATTTTGCAACGGAAACCGCCTTGCCCATCATGTCCTCAAGGCCGATCAGGACGAAAAACTCGTCAATCTCGGGCTTCAGGCGTGTCAGGTATTCTGGAATGTCGGCAGCCTCGCGGTCGTTCGCGGCGGAGAGCTTGCCCCAGTTCTTGATGCCGGGCGTGCCGTGGCGCACGGATTCACGCACCATGACATTGGTGAATTCGGCCTCCGCTTCGGGCGGCAAGGCGGTGGCGGCTTCGGCCAGCGCATAGTAATGACCGGCAACCGCCGCCAGCGCGAGGATGCCTTCGCCCGGCGCGTTGCCGTCGGCGATAAAATCCTCGATCAGCAAATCGCAGAAGTCCTGCGTCGCCATTTCAAACGTCAGCGACAAAATCACGGTTTCGATCAGCAGGCGCAAACTGCGCTCCACCGGAAAATCTTTTTTCTCCCATTGCGGGAAATCGTTGATGATCAGGCCGATGGCTATTTCGTGGATATCATCCATGCCTTTTGGCAGTTTTTTCGCGATGCCACGGCCCAGCTGGCGGCCCAGTTCGGTGTCGTGGTCGATCGTCCATGCGGGCGGCATCAGCGGATCGGGCGCTTCGCCTTCGGCCGGGTCGGCATGCAGCAGTTCGGCGATGCGGTGGAACGCCTGTTCCATCACCACATCGGGTTCTTCGTATTCCATCAGCGTTTCGGTGATGAAGCCGGCATAGATGCAGATGGTGCGCATCAGGCGCGCGTCGCCGTCGGGCGTATCCTTCAGCATCACGTCAAGGCGCGCGGTGATGGCTTTCGCCTCTTCCTTCAGCTTTTCCTGGTGTTCGGGCGAAGACACTATTGCCATTACTCCTTGATCGTCTCGGCGTCGTATACGCCCCAGATATCGGTTTTCTTGATCCAGCCGTCATAGCTTGCGATTTTCAGGCTGCACCATTTTTCGCGGCAGCCCTCAAGGTCGGCGATCACGCCGGGTTCCAGTCGCACGACAGGCTGCGCCGCGTCATCGGGTTTTTTCAGCAGCGTGCGCACCTGCCCCTTCACGATGATCGCGCGGCGGCCGGACAGCATGGCTTTGTGCACCCAGCCCTTGTCGCCATCCACATCGCGGATTTCGCGCCAGACCTGAAACTCGCGCGTGATTTCGACGGGCAGGCCGCCCTTGCGGATGACAAATTTAATCGGGTAGCGCGTGCCGGGGCCGGTGCGCACGTTCACTTCATCGGGGCCAAGCGTGACGAAGCGCGGCACGGGCAGTTGCACGCCGCCCGTCTGGTTGTCGGCGGGGTCGGTCGGCTCGCCGGCGGATTTGACGGGCGCTGCGGGTTCATCGACGTCCTTGATCACATCGGCGATCACGTCGCTCATCGCTTTCTTGACCGGCTTCACGGAGGCGGAGGCCTTGGCCGAGGCTTTGGCAGCATCCTTCGCCTCGCCCGCCATAGCAGGCGCAGCCGCCAGCAGCAGGCAGGTCAGGAGCACGGAAAAGGTGGGTTTCGCCATTTTGAACATCCCTCCAGAATAGGCATAAAGAGCCCCTGCACCAACCTTTTTTTGGGCGGTTTTCGGGGGATTATCTATATTGACATAACCTCATGGCGACCTATAATCCGGCGAAATCCATTTTTATAAGGCGAGGCATTGCCATGAAGCTTATCCCGCAGCGTTTGAAAGACTTATTTACGCGCAAAAGCAAAAAAGACGCGTCCCCCGCCCCCGCATCGATCGAAACCACCGTCGCCGTTCCCGAAGCTGTCGTGGAGGCGCCCAAAGAACCCAGCGCGCAGGAAAAACGCCTGCAGCGCCTAAATATGTTCAAATCGGCGGAAGGCGTTTACAGCTTTAACCTCGACATCACGCAGCCGAACGGCGTGCTGGGCGACAAGACAATGCTGATGGTCAGCAACCGCGACAGCGACCTGTTCGTCGCCATGATCGGCCATTCACCGCTCGCCGGCACGCGCGACCTTGCCAATGCGATCGAAGAACACATGATCAAGCACTTTGGATTGGATGTCGGCAAAACATACTTCAAGATGAAAAACGAAAACTTCTACATCGACGGCTATGACGCCTTCACCGGCCTGCCTGCCGGATCGTCATATCAAATGGTGCTCGTCCCCGAAGGCAACAACTGGCGCCCGCCCGTGATGGTGCCGCCCGCACGCAAGGCCGTGCCGGAAACCAGCTCCCTTCTCTCCAAACCCACCCTGCCGCCTTGGCTGCAGCAGAAACTCAGCAACGGGAACAAGCCGAAGCCGGTTGCGCCGAAATAATTTTTACGACAATTCTCGTATAATCCATGTCACACCTGTTTGTTACAGGATGAGAAAAAAGGGCCCAGCGGTAAAGCCGGGCCCTTTTCCTGGGCAATCAATTATGCCGCTTCTTTCATCGCCTGCGCATTGACGCGCTTGTCGGCAATGGCGGTCAGGCCTGAATCGGTTTTCGATTCCTGCTTCAGCGTTTCATCGAGCAGCTTGACCGCATCGCGCAGGCCGAGAACTTCCGCCCAGCGCTTCAGCGTGCCGTAGCGCGAGATTTCATAGTGCTCGACCGCCTGAGCCGCAGCCAGCAGTCCGGCATCCAGAGCAGGCGTGTCTTTGTAATCTTCCATGATCTCTTCCCCTTCCTCGAGGATGCCCTCAATGGCGGCACAGGTTTTGCCTTGCGGCTTTTTGCCGATGATTTCGAAAACGGCTTCGAGGCGCTCGATCTGGCCTTCGGTTTCTTCGCGGTGGGTCAGGAATGCGGCCTTCAGGTCGGGGGACTGTGCCGCCTTCGCCATTTTGGGCAGCGATTTGTAGATTTTCTTTTCGGCGAAATAAACGTCTTTCAACGTGTCGTGAAAGAGGGATTCGAGGGTTTTGGTGGGCATATTAATTCTCCAGGGGGTTGAGATGCAGTTCGTGAAGACAACACCCAGTCAAAAGGCCAGTTCCCCGTCCTTTACAATAACTAAAGCCCGATGCATTATTTACGTAATTAAAACAACCCGTTAATAATACATTTCATTCCAGATTTGCAGTTTTCCGGAATATATTATATAAATTGCCGCATGAAACAGGGCGTTACCACAGCCAAGACATTGGATCGCACCGTATCCGTTGCCCCCATGATGGGGTGGACGGACCGGCACGACCGCTATTTCTTGCGCCTGATTTCCCCCAACGCGCTTTTGTATACCGTCATGATCACGACGGGCGCGCTTGTGTATGGAAAAAAGCTCGAGGTACTGGATTTCAATGGCGAAGAGCACCCGGTCGCCCTGCAACTGGGCGGGTCTGACCCGAACGATCTGGCGGCCTGCGCCAAGCTGGCGGAACAATATGGCTATGACGAAGTGAACCTGAATTGCGGCTGCCCGAGTGACCGCGTACTGAAAGGCAAGTTCGGCGCCTGCCTGATGGCGGAGCCGCAGCTGGTCGCGGATGGCATCGATGCGATGCGTCAGGCGGTGTCCATTCCCGTCACCGTTAAAACCCGAATTGGTATTGATGATCAAGATAGTTACCAGTTTTTGTTAGACTTCGTTGGCAAGGTCGCCGAGAAGGGTTGCGACACCTTCATCATCCATGCGCGCAAAGCCTTACTTAATGGTTTAAGTCCGGCCGAGAACCGTACTGTTCCACCATTGAATTACGACCGCGCCTACCAGTTGAAGAAAGACTTCCCGAACCTCAACATCATTCTCAACGGCGGCATCAAAACAGTTGAAAGCATTCAGGACGCACTGAAGAACGTCGACGGCGTGATGATAGGCCGCGAGGCCTATTCAAATCCCTATTTCCTCGCGCAGGTGGAACGCGAGATCTTTGGTAATACGACCGTCCGCAGCCGTGGCGAAGTGCTGGACGCGCTGATGCCCTATATCGACAGAAGTTTACAGAATGGTATTCCGTTGAAAGATATCACTCGCCATATCCTCGGCCTTTATCAGGGCCTGCGCGGTGGCCGCAAGTGGCGGCAGATTTTGAGCGAGGAGGCGTACAAGCCTGCCGCCAACGCCAATACTGTACTTATGGCACGTGCACAAGTTGCTGATGCATAACAACAAAACCATGAATGAAAAGCTATTCCCTTCCCGCCAAGACTGGTATAGTTATTCGTCTACAGGGTTAAGGGTACAATGAATAATCAGGGCACTCCCGCCACAACCAGGTTTAGCATGCAGCCGTCTTGGACAAGGCTCAATCGCGAACAATCGCATCAGGTGCTGGATAAACTATCCGGGCACAAGGATGCCGTTGTCTTCTCGAAAGAGGCGACCGAGGTTTCTTGGCGCAGCCTGCCCTTCTATAACAATTATCGCCTGTACCGCCTGATCAACTACGCGACCATGCCGACCTTCAGCATGATGTATCTGAGCAATGGCGACGAATTCCTGAGCATCGACGGCACGGCGAACCCGATCTACACGATCAACGAAAAAGACGGCATCCGTTTGAACGAGATGAACGTCATTCCGTATCTCGATTTCTTCTTCACCAACGTGCAGGGCTCCGAAGGCGACATCTTCCTCATCAAGGACCCGCGCAAGATGCCGATGCTGGATTCACTCAGCGAAGGCCAGCAACAGAGCGTCATCAGCAGCTTCAAGCCGCTGAAAGTATCCTACGACGCGACACAGCATGTGCACCGCGTCAGCGGCACGATCTATTACGGCGGCGGCCTTATTTCGGCCACGATCCTTGTCTCTGCCGAAGGCAAGCTTGCCTTCCAGGAACAGAACCTTTTGCTGACGGGCATTCACTTCCCTTACAGCCCGTACAGCCAGCATTGGCTTGAAGGCTGATCATCATGAGCAACGCGCCGCGCCTGCAGGATTTCCTGACCAACACGCAAACGCTGCCGCCCGACGACGTGATGATCGAGAAAGCGCTCGACATCCTCAACCACTCCGCGCATGGCCAGCAGCTCGCCGATTTCGTAAGCGTCAACCAGATCAGCATCCGCATCATGGCGACGCCGCAGCCGACGACGTACCTGCCCGAAGGCAAGCTTGTCTATATCGGCTTCAGCCGCAACCACCCTGTATCCCCCGCCCGCTTCGTTCTGATGATGGCGGGAATCCTGCGCGAGGCGCAGCAGGAACTGGCCGGCATCAAGCATCCGCATTTGCACGCGCCGATGCAGGAACACATGAAAGTGTCGATGGCCAAGCATGAAGACAAAGTCTGGTACATGTGCACGGTCGCCTGCGAACTGAACGACATGGAAGTGTTCGGCGAATACAAATTCCTCGACGAACTCAAAAAGATGGGCCACGAAGAATCCCTCGCCCTGTACCTGAAGCAAGAGCGCAAGAACGCCTAATCACCACAGCATCGAATAACTGTCTTCCGGAGCGCAGCGAAGGGACCCGCCTTATATGCGCCCTGAAAGGCATATCCCTTCGCTGCGCTCCGGATGACACATGTATATAGGTGATTGCTTATGCTCAGACAGAGAATCGCCTTTATTTCAAAAACCTCATCTTTTCAGTCACTTTCGTACCCCGCTGTTAATTAAGCTTAATGAACGCACCTGAAGATCAATTTGCATCCCGTTGGATTCAATATGAAAAACTATAAGGTTTTGACGTTTCGGGAAAATGGGCGATAATAACACTATGGGAATAACCGAGACCTACAAGGGGCAGGGCATATGACATTACACGCAATCGCAGGCAGCCGTGATACCGGCGAATTCAAGCGGATCGAAAAAGCGATCGAACATCGCGCAAGTGGTGCCGAGATTTTTAACGTGGCTGCACGCCCCGCCGCGCCTAAACAAACCGGCCCGGGCATGTAAAAAGAGCCTGATTCGCCGATTCGCAAGCATTTCGTAAGAATCACGCCCCCGTATGGGGGCGTTTTTCGTGTTTGATTAAAAAATCAGTTAATTTATGCAACGCTATGAATTTGCTAAATTAATTATGTGTTAATAGGGGTTAATCTAAACATTGTTATTTGACAATCGGTGTTTTATTTCGCATTCTGGTCTTAAGGCGCAAGAAAATTGCCCAACCACAAAAACTAAGGAGCAAGGCCATGGACATGAAAAAGATCGAAGGTTTCAAAACCACCCGCGACGCAGCGATGACCTCGAAGGCAATCGAATTCCGCGTTGACGGTGGTCAGCAGTTCCAGACTCTGGCTCCGGTGATCCGTCAGGCACCCGCAGCGTCGCATGGTGCTAACGCATAAGGCTTTATCTGAAGCGTTCTTGATTAAAGGCCCGGGTCCTCCAACCCGGGCCTTTTCAATGGGGCATACAGGTTGTGCGGCACAGCATATACGTTGACATAAATTCAAAACGATTTAGTCTCGCCTATCATGACGACACAGCGTAGACCTCATAGCCTTCCCGCCTGCCAAGCCTGCCACAACGCCCTGAACCCCGACCGGAGTTTGGGCGAGAAGAATGGCTATCGGTTGCTGCGCTGCGAGGGTTGCGGCACGGTCACGGTAGACCCCTTCCCCACGCCGGAAGAGCTGACGGCCTTTTACCAGTCCTATAAGGGCACGACCAATTACCGCGCCAAGGAAGCCAGCAAGATCAAGCGCGCCAGCCGCCGCATCGCCTATTTGCGCGAAATGACGCCTGGCAAGGTGTTCCTGGATGTGGGCTGCAATTATGGCTTTACCGTCAAGGCAGCGCTTGCGCTGGGTCTTGATGCCAAGGGCATCGATATCGACGACACAGCCGTCAAGGCGTCGCGTGAAAGCTTTGGCGACCATTTCCAGACCATCGCCGTGCAGGATTACGCGAACCAAGGCCATAAGGCCGATATCATCTACACCAGCGAAGTGATCGAGCATGTGCCGGATCCCGATACCTTTGTCGCCGCCATTTCGAAACTGCTGGCGCCGGGCGGCGTTGTGTACATAACAACGCCCGAGGCGAACCACTGGCGCGTGCCCCGCAATTTCCTGAAATGGGATGCAGTCATGCCGCCCGAACATATCACCTATTTCACCCGCCTTGGCATGACGCGCCTGTTGAACGCACATGACCTGACGGTCGAGCAATTTTTCTTCTCGTGGAAGCCCGGCATGCGCCTTGTCGCCCGCAAGGCCGACCGTTCCGTGCCCGACGACGTTGTGACGCGCGTTATCCGCTAGAAATTTCACGCAATCCATTTATATGTCCGGAAGCGGCGAGCCTGCCGCTGCCGCCCGCATGTAACTTTTTGCCTGTACCAAGGGACTAACCCGCCATGAATGCCCCCAGCCTTGCCCGCCTGATACTGCTCTCCGCTATCTGGGGCGGATCGTTCATGCTGACGCGCATCGGCGCGCCTATCATCGGGCCTGCGATGCTGATCGAATTACGGCTGGGTCTGGCTGCGCTGTTCCTGCTGGCATTCGGCGTGCTGCTAAAGAAAAACCTTGGTTCACTGAAGGACTGGAAACATTTCGCCATCCTCGGCTTTTTCAATTCAGCGCTGCCGTTCCTTTTGTTCGCGATTGCGGCGAAAACATTGTCGGCCTCACTGCTGTCGATTTTAAATGCAACCTCGCCCATCTGGGCGGCTGTCATCGGCGCGCTGTGGTTCCGCACAAAACTGTCGCTGAAATCCGCAATCGGCCTTGCGCTTGGCGTCATCGGCGTTACGCTGCTGGTCGGCTTTGACCCCTCCGCCCTGCGCGAAGGCGCGCCGCTGGCGATTGCGCTCACGCTGGGCGCGGCGTTCTGCTACGGCATTGCGACCACCTATACCAAGACCGCGGCGAAGATTCATCCGTTTGCCAACGCGCATGGCTGCATGTGGGCAGGCGCGCTGCTGGTGCTGCCCGCCGTGCCCGCCTTCGGGCATACCTTCACGCCGACCCCGGAAATGATCGCGCTGGTGCTGACGATCGGCATTGTTTGCAGCGGCATCGCCTACCTTCTTTATTTCCGCCTGATCGAGGATCTGGGCCCGACCTCCGCACTCACCGTCACCTTTATCGTTCCGGTGTTCGGCGTGATCTGGGGGCATATATTTCTGGATGAACCCATCACCATCGCCACGATCGCGGGCGCGCTGATCGTGATCGTGGGCACAGCGATGGTGACAGGGTTCAGCCCGTCATCGCTGCGCAAAAAACCGGTATAGGGATTATTTTCCTGCTGCCGCGTCGCGCGCCTGTTTGTCCTTCAGGTCGCGCAGCGCGCGGATCGCCTTGGCATCATGCTGGTCGGCGGCGCGCTTCAGCCATTTTTCGGCCTCGCGGTCGTATTGCGGCACGCCTTGTCCCTTCATATACAACATGCCAAGGCTGTACTGCGCCTTGATGTGGCCTTTCAACGCAGCCTTGTAGAACCACTCATAGGCTTCCTTGAAATTCTGGTCGACGCCTTCGCCCAGCTGGTACAGAACGCCGAAATTGTATTCGGCCTTGGTGAAGCCCTGCACAGCCGCCTTGTGATACCATTCCGCCGCCTGCGAGAAATCTTTTTCAACGCCCGCACCCTGCACGTGAAGGCTGGCAAGGTCGTTCTGCGCATCGGGCAGGCCCTGATCGGCAGCCACGCGATACCATTTCGCCGCTTCGCGCGGATCCCGCGCCACGCCACGGCCATGTTCGTACATCGTACCCAGCAGGTGCTGCGCCTGCGCATAGCCCTGATCGGCAGCCTTGCGCGCCCATTGTTCTGCGACGACTTCGTCCAGCGCCACGCCAAGTCCATTCGCGTATTGGTTCGCCAGCTCGAACTGCGCGGGCGCATGGCCTTTTTCGCCCGCCTTCTTGAACCACTCCCATGCTTCGCGGTCGCTCTGCGCGACCCCGTTGCCCTGACGGAACAACATGCCGCGGTTATATTGCGCCTCCACATTGCCCTGCTCCGCAGCTTTACGGAACCAGTCCGAAGCCTCGCGGTAGAATTGTGGCACGCCCAAGCCGTCGCGGTACAGCTTGGCAATCTGCAGCTGCGCGTCGGCATCGCCCTGCTCTGCGGCCTTCAGGTACCATTTGGCCGCGGCGCTGTTATCGACGACGCCGCTCTTGCCCTGCATCAGCATCTGCGCATAGCTTTTCTGCGCGCTGAGCAGGCCTTTTTCTGCGGCCTTGCGCCACCATTTTTCAGCTTCCTTGTAATTTCGCGTCACGCCTTCGCCGGCGGCGTAGAAATTACCGAGGTTCGAAGCCGCGTTCACGTTGCCGTGTTCCGCCGACTTGATCCACATTTCTTCGGCCTTTTTAATATCCTGAGGCACGCCGTAACCGTTGCGGTACAGGAAGCCCAGATTATTTTCGGCGTCGGCATTGCCCTTGTCGGTTGCCATCGTCCACCATTTGGCGGCTTCGGCGTAATCCTGTGCCACGCCCTGCCCTTGCGCATAGGCAAAACCGAGCCTGTATTGAGCGTCTGCATCGCCTGCTTCCGCCTTTGTTTTCATGGCAGCGATTTCCTCGGCATGGGCAGCCGGGGAAGCGAAGGTCAGGAATGCCAGAAGGATAAGCAGCACGCGCATAGGGTTTTCCCTTTATTTTCCATTTTCGCCTGATTTTCTTTTATTATCAATCACCTTTTACCGAATATTGACATAACGGACGCTGCGTTTTACTCTTTCCCCCGCATGATCAATGACTTCAATAATGTGGACGCTGTCCGTCGGGCTTTCAAGGCCGTGGAGGACGAGGATATCGGCGCGCTGTACCGTTTTCTAACGGACGGCGGCAACCCCGATGTCAAAAACGACAAAGGCATGACTTTGTTGCAGTTCGCGGCGTCAAAAAGCCATTATTTATCGGCGACCCTGCTGTTGGAGGGCGGTGCGAACCCCGACCTGACCGGCGGCGAACACCAGTATACAGCGCTTCACCACGCCGCCGCGCATAACAACGGTGAATTGGTGACCCTGCTGGTGCGCCATAATGCGACCCCGGATTTGCGCGACAAATACGGCCAGACCCCGCTGCATGTGGCTGCATCCGAAGGCAATACAAATGCCGCAGTCGCCCTGACAGATGCGGGGGCGGATGTTTTTGCAAAAGACAGGCAAGGCGACACGGCGTTCGGCGTTGCCGCATGGAAACAGCGCGAGGTGCTGGATTTCGCGCAGCAGGAATTCATCGACGTGCAAAAGCATCTCCATGCCGTCATGCACGACCAGCGCGAGAAAAGCGCCGCGTGGCAGGCCAAGAACGAACAGAAACTGAAGGGCGATCTCGACACGCTGAAGCGGCACAATCCCGGTCGGTTCAAGCTGGGACATTGACCATGTATTTCAACCACGCACATCCCAGGCAGATCGAGGATATGTTCAAGGCGGTGGACGCGCAGGACGTTGACAATATCCGCTTCTATATCACCGACGGCGCCGACCCGGACCAGAAAAACGAAAAAGGTTTCACGCTGTTGCAGCATGCGATGATCCACCGCAAATACGATGCCGCCGAGGCCCTGCTGGAAATGGGCGCCGACCCCGACATTGCGGTCGAGGCGCATGGCGAAACCGCGTTGCATTACGCCGCACGCGAAGGCAACGCGCACCTGATCGGCGTGCTGCTGCACAAGCTGGCAGATGTGAACAAGGCAGACGGCTTTGGCTGGACGCCGCTGCATACCGCGACCGCCTGCGGCAAGCTGGGCGCGATCCGCGAACTGGTCGAACATGGCGCGGATTTAAATTTGAAAGACTGCCAGCGCGACCGCCCGATTGATCTGGCCGTCCTGCGCATGAACCACATGAGCGAGAGCATCAACAAGCCCTTCCCGCCCATCGTCGCCTACCTGAAAGAAAAGATGGAAGAAAAACACGGCAGCGTCGCGCCGCCGGAGGAACGCAAGGCGTTGATGGAACAGGACATGGCAAAACTGCGCCAGCACCACCCCGACCGTTTCAAGTTGCGCCCGTGATGCATTACGACGTCATTGTTATTGGCGCGGGCGCGGCCGGCATGATGTGCGCAATCGAGGCCGCCAAGCGTGGCCGCCGCGTGCTGATCGCCGACCATGTGGAAACCCCCGGCGAGAAAATCCGCATTTCGGGCGGCGGTCGGTGCAATTTCACCAACATCCATTCCACCCCCGCCAATTTCCTGTCGAACAACCCGCACTACGCCAAATCCGCGCTTGCCCGTTTCACGCCAGCCGATTTCATCAAGATGATCGAACAGCACGGTATCGCCTATCACGAAAAAACGCTGGGGCAATTGTTCTGCGACGTATCGGCCAAGCAGATCGTCAACATGCTGCTGGCCGAAATGCTGGGCGCGGGCGTGCGCATGAAACTGAACCTGAAAATCGAAAGCATCGTGCGGCCGGAACCCGACCGCTATGTCGTCATGGCGGGGCTGGAGATTTTCACGGCACAATCCGTGGTGATCGCAACCGGCGGGCTTTCCATCCCGAAAATGGGCGCGACGGGTTTCGGATACGATACCGCCAAACAGTTTGACCTCAACATCATCCCGCAGCGCGCAGGATTGGTGCCACTACTGTTCGATGCCGACCTGCTGGCGCAGACAAAAGAACTCTCCGGCCTGTCGGTCGACCCCAGCGAAACATCGTTTGAAAAAACCTCGTTCCGCGAGGCTTTGCTGTTCACGCACAAAGGTCTTTCCGGCCCCAGTATCCTGCAGATTTCATCCTACTGGCAGGAAGGCGACGATATCGTCATCAACCTGTGGCCCGATGCCGATATGTTTGACGAACTGAAGCGCCAGCGGCAGGACGGCAACAAATCGCAGCTGCGCAATGTTGTGTCGCGCTATGTGCCGCAACGCCTTGCCGACCTGATCGCGCAGCAGACGGGCATCGACGGGTCGCTTGCGGATATTTCCGATGCGAAGCTGCGCATTGTTGCCGACCGCATCAACAAATGGCGCATCAAGCCGACCGGCACCGAAGGCTACCGCACCGCCGAAGTCACGCTGGGCGGCGTCGATACCGATGAGCTGTCATCGAAAACCATGGAAGCTAAAAAATCCCCCGGCCTTTATTTCATCGGCGAAGTTGTCGATGTGACGGGGCATCTGGGCGGCCATAATTTTCAATGGGCTTGGGCTTCTGGCTGGTGCGCGGGGCAATTCTGCTGATTTATCAGCCGGATCGCGATTGTTGACATAACCGCCATTTTCTCTAAGATGCCCATATTAACATCATAGCAGGGTATCATGACCGAACCTCAGCGCACGCCACGCGATATCATCGATAAATATTCCCCCATCGTGAAGGGCCGCACCGGCCTTTCGTCCGTCTTTTTCAAGGCCGCTGCACGCTCCATCGAACTGGCGCAGGATACCGCCCATGCCGTGACCGAATGGGCATACCCGCGCGGCATCGAAAATACCGCCGGCCAATTGCTGGTCAGCACCGCCCCCGTGATCGCCGCGACGCTCAAACGCATGGAAAAGAAACTCGCCGCCAGCTTCAACACCGCATCCGCGAAAAACGCCGATGCCGAAGCGCGCGGCAATTTCCTGAGCCTTGCCGACGACGTGAAGGCCGATGCGAAAATCATCGCGCCGCAAGCATCCGTGCTGCGCCAGGAATACGACATGGTGACCGAACCCTATACGTTCATGGTCGCGCAAGGCGTGACGCTGGAACAGGGCATCGCGCAAGTGACCGCCGCAAGCGAGCGCATCAATCCCGTCACCATCCGCCGCCATCCCGCGCCGCAACCGCAACCGGCGAAGGCGGTCGGGTTGTAATTTCTTCTCCTCTCCTTTGGGAGAGGTAAGAACTAGTTTATCTGGTTGAATTTGCTTTATATTTCATTTCATGTTACCATTAACACTTGACTTACAGATATTGTAAATCAAGGGCTTACGCGCCCAATCTATACAAAACCTCCACAGAAAGCAAAGTGGCCATGAAGTTTTTTCAGGACGCAAAGGAGCTAAAGCCCGGCCTTATCATCTTCCGCAGGCCCGATGTAAAGCACGACAACTGGTATTGCCGCATGAAGATACCCAAGGTGGACAAGTATAAAATCGTTTCCCTCAAGACGCCGGATATAAAC